>CAYOKA010000017.1:0-27619 GCA_964404395.1 uncultured Oscillospiraceae bacterium
CTCCTTATATTGATATAACCCTATTGTAATGATAAAATATACAAAAAGGTGTTACCAATGTAACACCTTGGGAGTATGTTATGAAAAAATATTTAGAACTAATCCGACAGATTGATCTTATAAAATCAATAAAGCCTCAAGATATTGATTCGTACTTAACTGAAGGAAGCTGTAAAATAACTCAGTATGGGAAAAACAATATTGTTCATTTTGTTGGGGAAGTCTGCTCAAAGCTTGAGATCATTCTCTCTGGGAAAGTGGTTATTGAGCGTATTGACGAGTCTGGTAATCTAATGACAATAGCGGAGTTTTTTGGCGGTGATGTTCTTGGCGGCAATCTTATGTTTTCAAAAAATCCTTATTATCCGATGACCGTCACGGCCAAAGACGCTACATTGATTTTAGAGGTAAACAAGGATCGTCTGTTCAGTTTGTTTTCAGATAATCATGAATTTCTAAAGAGCTATCTTGAGTATGTATCGGACCACACGGTCATCCTTGGTGATAGGATAAAGCACTATGTGAACAGGACAATCCGTGAGAGCATTGTGAGCTATCTGGATTATGAATGCAAAAAGCAAAATTCAAATATAATCAAACTTAGCATGACAAAAAAGGAGTTGGCTGAAAGAATCGGAGTTCAAAGGACATCTTTATCCAGAGAACTTGCCAAAATGAGAAAGGACGGGTTGATAGAGTTTACCCCTGTCTCTATTTCACTATTGCCCAAATTCTTCAAATGAATAATATATCTGAAATAACAACCCTTTTGTGTATAATACGACTGTAATAGTTTACCGCAGTATCAAAATATCGCTTTTCAGGTCATAATGTCCCCTGAGCAACACGTGGAATCAAAACATTAAAGCCCGCAAAGCGGCTATATTACAGGATTTTCGCATAGAAAAAACCACTCTGTTACAGATACGAACATTGTATCAATAACAGAGTGGTCTTATGGTGGAGACGATGGGAATCAAACCACTGTCCGGTTGACTTCGGAATAGTCATCCGGATAATGCGGTATCGATATCAGTTCTGCTGCTAATATGTGCGCAGCGTCCTTCCCCCCAGCATTTCCTGATCTACGTATTCGAGATAGGCTTCCGGAATAGTCACGGTAGCCGGATCTCCGTCGCTGACATACTGGTTGTCTCGCTTCATGTTTTCCAACCACCAACTCAAATCCTGGTCAACCGGCTCAATACCCGATGACCTGACACGGTGGGTAGAAAGAGGATCAAATTTGACACTGAATGGGGACGGTGCCGGATCCCAGCCAACTTCCATAATAGCGGGGTTTTCATAAGCAGTTCCCCCGTATTCTCCTTTTATCACGTATTGAGTCAGTTCTTTCGAAGGTGCGCCGTATGGAAGAGAAAATGCAACAAAAGTATAGCCGGGTATCAGCTCATACATTCTCTTCTGGTTTTCGCCTATTTCCTTTTGTATTATTGCTGCCGACTTAGCCTCGGTTTTAAGGTTGATATGTGAATAGGTATGGTTTCCGATTTCAAAGCCCTTATCGGTAAGGTATTCCAGCCTCTGTGAGAGTGTACCGGTTGAGCCAAAGGTCTGATTTCCAAGGTTGACAAAGAAAGTGCCCTTTGTACCAAAATCCGGATGGGCCTTGTTGAACTCCTCCAAAATGCCAACAGCTGAGTTCGGGTTCGCCATTAAGGTTCCATTCTCATCAATCAGATTGAACTGTCCGGATGTGCCGTCATCAAAGGTGAACACCATTGGGATACAGCCCGCGGGGACGTTGATATTGCCGCTCAGGTAATCCTCCATGCTAATCAGCCTGTAATCAGACTCGTAAAGGGTATGCAAAAGCTCTTCGAACTCGCCGAAGGTAGTAGTATATATTTTATCGCCTTTTTCATATTTTTCTATAAAATTATGGAACATGACTACCATTATTCTGCCGGCTTCATTGGGCTTTACCTCGTTGAGATCAATTTCTTTTGGAGTTTGCTCTTCCTCGTCGCTTTCATCGCCGTTTTCGGAATGATCGTCCCCTGTTCCTGAATTTTCTGTTTGCTCATTGTCCTGGTCTGCTCCCTTTGTCTGTTCAGAGGCAAGTGGATCCTCCTGTTGTGTTATGCTCTGGCCCGGTTGCGTGCTTTCAGATGCATTACCATCATCCTGCAGTTTCCTGCTTGAGCAGCCCTGTAATATCATTCCTGTGACTAAAATAAGTGTTAAAATCTTAACCACGAATGCTTTAGTAATCGCTTTATCGATTGCTTTGTTCGTTGCCTTATAATTTGCTTTATTCTTTACCTTATCAATTCTCATTTTGTGCCGCTCCTCTTTTGTATTATCTGTAGTATTTGACACTCTAATCGCAAAAAATGTTTCAATTAATTAAAATTTCTATTATTCGCTGAACATTTGTATACAGCTCATTTGTAGTTCACATGCGCAGCAGGCTTCCGCTGTGGAACAGATACATGTATCTTTCCCTTACCTTCCTGCCGATAATTTTTTCAAGCGCCCTTGTATAATACTCAATTTGCACTGCATAGCGATTCTTTATTATTTCCTCTCCACCCCGGGGAACATAGTCTGTCTTATAATCCAACAGCACGATTCCCCCCTCAGACTCGAACCAGCAGTCAATTACGCCCTGAAGCAGCATCGTTTCATTGCTGTACAGCTTATCGGCCAGCTCACTGTAGACGTCGGCGCAATTTATTTCAACATTAAAAGTCATTTCTCTATGAACATTTTCCGCTGCTAACATTTGCTGCCCAACGGACGTTTCAAAGAAGGCGGCAATTGCTTTCGGGCTGACTGTATGGGCTTCTGCGGCTGTCAATTGCTCCTTGGCCGTCATCCGTGCAATCTGTGATTCGATTTCGCTCAGGAATTCCGGGGTGTTGGCGTCGGAACTGGTGTTGGCGTTGGTGTTTGCAGCAGGATTGGTAGTGACATTTGACAGTCTTTTTAGATCAATGTGCTGCATGACAAAATGCATTATTGTACCCTTTTGCGCAGCAGTGAGCCTGTTTTCCTTTTCCATAAAGGAAGGACTTTCAACCAGCGGAGCAATAAATGTTGCGGCAGACTCCTCTTCTTCCTCTCTTAAAAATCTTCTCTTTAGCTCCGTAACTGAAATCTTAGCGGGTATGGAGGAAAGCCTTCCGTAAGGATACTGCCATCGAAGCATTTCTATCAGGCGTTCGGAATCCGGCGCAGGCCGGGAAGAACCCCTGCCCGGCTTCGAAGAATCCGAGGTTAGCTGAGAAACATCCGAAATTGATTGGGAAGAAACCGGAGCCGATTTGGATGAATCAGTGGTTGACTGAGAAACGTCAGAAATTGGTCGAGACACCTCCGATGCCGGCTGGCTCGTATCCGAAGCTGACTCTCCCTCCTCAAGCCATTTCTTGAGGCTTTTCTCTGAAGCCTCTGCTTCACTTTCTATCCTAACCGCACCTATCCCCCAAAGCCTTATCTCCCAACAAGATAAATCATCACCAACGATTGCATCATTGCTATGACCTGCGCCGGCCCATCTGATCGGTCTGCCCGATTGATGCCTTGCAATAGAAGGGCATATCCAGTCGAGGTAACTTGATGCCTGCATCATACTGTAGGAGGGTAGTTTTTCTCCCCCGTTTTCTGCAACAGCACACCATCTGGAAGAGGCGTTTTTTATATTTCTCACGTTACCTGTGATGATTAATTTTTCTCTTGCCCTTGTAAACGCCACATACATTATTCTCATCTCTTCAGAAAGAGTCTCCATCCTCAGCTTTTGCCTGATAGCGAATTTGGGCATGGTAGGAATAATTGTACGATTACCCAGATCTACCAGTTCAGGACCAAAGCCCAGCTCCTGATGGAGCAGTATCCCGGCATTGAGATCGAGCATGTTGAACTTTTTACCACAGCCTGCAACGATGACTATTGGGAATTCAAGCCCCTTGCTCTTGTGAATGCTCATTATTCTAACCACATTATCATTTTCACCGAGTATTTTGGCGCTCCCCATATCGCCTCCGCCGCTTCTGAGCCTGTTAATAAAGTTGATAAAATTAAACAGTCCCTTGTAGGTGGTCTCCTCATATTGTCTTGCCCTCTCAAAAAGCATGCGGAGATTGGCTTGCCTTTGAGGACCTCCCGGGAGGATGCCAACATAGCTATAGTATCCGGTTTCGCTCATCAATTGCCACACAAGCTCATCCGTGGGTGTGTATTGGGAGGCAGCACGCCAGCTGCCCAGACGGTCAAGAAATTTGGCAGTTTTCTGTTTTAGAGTAGAATCTCCGTCGTATTCTGAAAAGCTTTGCATGGTCAAATCGCTATTGGCTGCTGGTAATTCGCTGTTGGGTTCTGGGGCTTTGGAATCTGTTGCATCAGACCTGTCATCGTGCTTGGAGACTTCATTTGCCGACACGGGTAATTTACCGTTGTGCTCAGAAGAGGATTGAGCGTAACCAGCGGTAATTCTCGCCGCCTCGTATATAGAAACCTTGCGGTCAGCAAGCCTGATATCCGCAAGCTCATCCTCATCGAATCCCCCAATGGGCGAACGAAGTACCGAAAGCATCGGGATATCCTGTAACGGATTGTCAATAATCTGTAGAAGCGATAGCATCGTTTCCACTTCAACGGTCCTGAAGTAACCGAGCCCCGCATCGGAATAAGCCGGTATACCCATTGCAGCCAGCTCATCAGAGAAAATATCTGCCCAATTCCTTGTTGCCCTCATAAGAATGACAATGTCCCTATATTCTGCAGGCCTGTATTCCTTCAGCCCTTTATCGTACACACTAAAGCCCTTTTTCACCCCGTTACCATCGCCGCCCTTGCTGTCATCATTCTTATCTGAGATAAGGTTTTTTATCCTTTTGCCGACAATTCGCGCCTCTGCTTGAATGTTATCCAGCGACTCTTCCTCCTGCGCGCCTTCTTCTCCATCCAAATCTGTTTCTGTGCCTGAACCAACTGTGCTACGCACTACTCTATTGTTTGCAGCATCAGCTGTCGTTGCGCTTGTGGCTGCCATAGCCCTTTCTGCGGTTAGCATGGACATAGTTGCCGTGACTTCGGCATCTATTCTACTTTCTCCCTTTGCCTTAACTGCTACACTTGAATCGCCCTCTACTGTCTGGCTTTCGGGAACTATCTCATCCAATTCCGATGTGACATCAAGTAAATGCAGTTCAATGGCTCCGCCTGTTGTACAGCTGTGTTGGGGTTGTTCATATTCGATTCCGGGATTGAGATACTCACTTTTCGTATAGTCCAGCTCTCCAACAGTTTCGGACATAATCTGCTTGAATATGTAATTGACGCCGCGAATAACCTCCGGCCGGCTTCTAAAGTTTTTATAGAGCTTGATGACTCTGTTGTCGTGTCCGCTCTCATGGGGGTACGACAGATACTTTGACATAAAAAGCTCGGGCCTTGCCTGCCTAAACCTATAAATGCTCTGCTTAACATCGCCCACCATGAAAATATTGTGTCTGCCCTCGCTTTTTCCGGATACCGTCCCAAGAATCAATTCCTGTATCAGGTTGCTGTCCTGATACTCATCCACCAGTATTTCTTCGTAACGCTCGCTAAGCTCCTTTGCAGCTGCCGTAGGAGTCCCATCCTCTAATAGTACCCTTAGGCAGTAATGCTCCAAATCATTGAAATCTAAGAGCCCCTTGTCCTTTTTCTTCTGAGCGAATATGCTATCAAAGCGGCATACCATCTGGGACAGATATTTGATAAGCGGATACAGTTTTCCCAAGTCTGCCCTTATTTCACCAGCCTTCGCGTCAAAGCCGCTTTCATAAAGCTTTTTTAGTTCTGCCTTCATCTGGCTTCGCACTGCCTTGACTTCATCCTGTGCATCCTTATCGGCATCCTTTTTGCACCTGGGAAGCCTGACGTACTCTACCGATGCTAAGGCATAATGTAGCGCGTCCCAGAAGGCATCGGCGACGGCAATAGGCGAAGCTGGTGTGTTGTTGCCTCCGGCATCTGCCGCAGTGACAGCGGCGACAGTAGTTTGGGCTTCGCAGGTAAAGTCGCCAATAATGCCGATGGCACAAGCGTCGGCGACGTTGACTTCTAGTGTAGCTGTGGACTCTTTGACTGTCGTATTGGTACCGGAGCTTCCAAGTGATACTGCGGCTGAGCCTGACGGCGACGCTGCTGGGGCCATTGTGGCTCCCCCATCGGCGGCAGTAGCGGATGTTTTGTCTTCACTGGCCTCAACCGCTGCTGATGTGGCATCTGCAGTTGTAGTGACGGTCGCAGCGGTAGTGCGATCGATGCACAGGCTAGGAACATTAGATGCCATGGCCGATGTGTCGGTGCCACAGGCTTCAGGTGTATCGACAGTAGCTGTGTAATCAAAAGATGACGCTGCGGCAGCAGCTTCTTCAGCCGCTGTGCATAATTGCAGCAGCAGGTCCAGTTGCTCCCTGTCTGCTTCGAAGACGCTCAAGTATGGCTCCAAGCCTTGCGCCCGGCTTGCCCGTGCAGCCGCTGTATCAAGCAAGGCCGACAGGCCTTGCAGCTGGGCGGCTGCACCCTTGAGCAGCACGCGCGCCCATGGGGTGCTGCTCAAGCAGGCAGAAGCCCCAATGTTGTAGGCTTCTGTCTGGGCGGCAAGCCATTGTTCGGGCCAGGGGCAGCTGCTCGTGAAGCGGTGCAGCGTCAAAACCATTTCGCGCAGCGTACTGTCATCCCGCCCGCCTCCGTAGCTGTCCACCAGCTTAAAAAACGCGCTATCCCTGTCCTCATTTTCATATTCCTCTTCAAACAGCTCCTCCAAAACGTCCAGCTTCATCAGTTCACTTTCCGTCTCATCGCATATGCGAAAAAGGGGATCCAGATCCAGACTGTGAAAATGGCTCCGCACAACTTCCATGCAAAAAGAATGCAGGGTCATGATGCTGGCCCTATCCAGCAAAGCCATCTGTCTTTGAAGGTTTGCGGAGGAAGGATCCGCTTCCAACGCCTCCGCAAGTGCATTACCGATCCTTTCCCTCATCTCGGTTGCTGCTGCATTCGTAAATGTAACAACCAAAAGTCTGTCTATATCAACAGGTCTCTCACTGTCAGTTATTTTCCTGATAATTCTCTCAACCAAAACTGCTGTTTTACCGGCTCCGGCCGCAGCGGCCACCAGCAGATTACAGTCTCGCTGTGTTATAGCTTCAAGCTGTTCAGGCGTCCAATTCTGCGCCATTACCCTTGCCTCCTCTGCTCAGCTGTTTCTTCCGGGAGCTTATCTCCGAACCTACCTCCGGGCTTACCTCCGGACCTACCTCCGGGCTTATCCTCTTCATCAACCGGCCCGCCCATAAGGCTCCACAGCTCATCATCCTTGTAATCGCTTAAAACACGGTATCTGTTTCCCGCGATAGATGTATCGAACTGACATATAGAGCTGTAGCTGCAGTACTTGCAGGCAGTCATGGTCTTCCTTCTATATGGACTGATAGTAACATCCCCGTCTATAATGCCGCCTCCGATTTCGGCAAGAATTTTCCTGACATACCTGCGAAGGGTTTCAAACTGCTCCTGTGTGGCAGCCGATGATCTGCCGAGGGACCCATCCTTATTTATTCTTGCGGGGATAATAAGAGAATCCCCCTCCAACTCCTTATCCATTGCCCTTATCAGCTTCACATCAGCCAGCACAAGGCCTTTCATCCTCAATTCCTTCATGATGGCCTTTTCAATGTCTTCCTTGGAGCTTCCTCGGCTGCAGCGGATCAGAGGGTCATTCAACCTGAAATAAAGCACTCCTGCCGGTAGCACCCTGCTACTTCCATCTGCGTCCCTTACACTACCTCTATCCACACCATCCCTCTCCTGTGCTGACACGTCCCCGCCAGCCAAGCCGTCTATACCGCCAACGCACTTTCCATCCATTGCCTCATCTTCGTCCGCTTCCCTGTTCTCAATTCCAAGCACAGCATCCAGATATGTCACCAGCTGCAGCTGTAGCCCATAGTACACATCTCCCAGCTTCAGCGCCCTGTTGCCCGACTTGTAATCAACAATTCTCAGGTAAGTCCCATCCTCATTTTTCAGCGAATCAATCCTGTCAATCCTGCCCGTCATTTTTATACATTCTCCTGAGGGCAGCTCAATTTCTATTGGAGGGTATCTGCCCATATCTCCGAATTCAACCTCGTACCCGGAAGGTTTAAAGTCACCCATCCCAATATGCCTGCTAATTAGCATTAGCGCTTTCACCACTGTCTTTTTCAGCCTGTCCGAAAGATATAAGTAACGTTTACTGCTGCCCAGAATCCTGCCACCTTGCGCGGTCAGCTGCCTATCAACCAGCTTTGAGACCTCGTCAGCGCACCATTTTCTGTCTATATCCTTCCAGGCAATATCTCTTATGACCAGCTCATGTGAGAATTCATCTATAATATTGTGCATAAAGGTTCCCGCATCCACAGGTTCAAAGCCGAATATCCTTCTTTCCTTAGCCTTAAGTCCGTACTTTACATAAAATGAAAAGGGGCAGGATGAATAGGTCTCCATCCGGGAAATGCTCGTAAACAAAGGCTTGCCATAGAGTCTGGCAGTCCTGTCCCCTGTAAGATTCTGTGACTGGTTTGTATAGCTTAATCCTTCAATAATAGTGTCACACTTGTCCTTCCATTCCTCTTGACCGGCATACCATCTAAAAATCGTCCTCCAATCATCATGCACCTTTTCACCATCATAACGCCTGCGCAGCTGTGCGACCAGTTCGTCAAATGTAGGCTCCGGTGCAGCCGGCTGTGGTATTTCATTTGCTTGTGTGCCTGCCACCGTACTGTGTTCTGTGACTAAGGGCAGAATCCTTCTAATTTCCGAAAGGATACGCGAGGGTCTCATCGCCCTGCCATCCCTGTCCGCCGCGGGAAAACTCAGCCATAAATATCTCGACGGCGTCGCCAAAGCCATATATACCATGAATCTCTCCTCTAGACAGCGGCTTGCAGAATTACCTGCAAGCTCCAGTCCAATCTTCTCCAGACTGTCGCGATCCATCTCCGACAAAACCCCTTGGGTCCCACCGGTTCCGGGCAGCACGCCCTCATTCACCCCAAGAATATACATTGCCTTAATATCATTGCTCCCAGCTCTTTCAATGCTTCCAACGAGCACCTGGTCAAGAGCGGGTGGAATCATCTTCATCTTGTGCCCTGCAAATCCGGCTGCCAATATTTCTGAGAAACGCTCCGTTCCGATTTTCTCTTCTCCAAGCACCTCAACAATTTGTGAAAAGACCTCCATCACAATGTTCCACACCTGACGGTACTCATCCGCCCTATCCAGCTTGCCCTCTGAAACAAACATCTGAGACATGTCTTCAATTCTTTTATCAGCGCCGGTTTCACAAAGCAAATCGAATAAAGCTGTGCAAAACTCAATTGCCTTCACGCCACCTCTTGTTTTGTTTCTAAAGGCTTCAAGGGGCTCAGCCAGAGTTCTCCTGGATATATTAATCCTGTCGAGAAGCTCAATCTCCTGCTGTGAAGCTTCCCCACCTTTGCCGGAATACTCACCGGAATACTCAACCGGGTAATCCCAGTCCTCCTGCCGTCGCCAAACATTTCCCCTGATTCCGTTTGCCAGCACATAATTCTCCAGCAAGTCCAGCTCTTGTGTGTCTATGCCTGTGAAACCTGTTTTTGCGTATCTGAAAACTGACTCATAGGACCAATTGCTTGAGAAAATATCCAGTGCCGACAATATGAATGTAATCAGCGGGTGACCATCTATATCCCGTTTTCCGTCTAAAAAGAAGGGAATAGCAAATCGAGTAAAAATATTCTTTACAATGCCGCCGTAGCTGTCCGGATTTCTCATAGTCACAGCGATATCCCTGTAGCGAAAGCCCTGCTCCCTGCAAAGCCTGATAATATCACGGGCGGCATCCTCCACCTCTCCATGTATATTAGGCGATGTCCAAATACAGACATCTCCTGATTTTTTCACAAGCTTTTGATAGGGATATTTATAGAAATTCCTCTCCAAATGACACAGTTGCTCAGAGTTTGAAAATCGTGGAGAGACAATGGTTGCACCGCCTAGCTTTATGGGGCTCTCTACGTCGATCCCTTCCTCGGCAGCCAGTCGCAAAAGACGGACAGCAGTTTTCCTGACCGGTTCGAAAACCATCGGCGTCGCATCCTCCGGTTCGTTTGAAATGCAGTCCGTGCACAGGCAAATCGTTACCCGTGACACTTTTTTCAAGAGCTTACCTATCACCTTATATTCCTGAGGTGTGAAGCCGGAAAACTCATCAATCCATATTTCGGCACCATCAAATTGCGTCGATTGATCCAGCTTATTATAAAGCTCTACCAGATCATCGTCTGCATCCAAATAATTCTGATGGAGCAATTCTTCGAACTGAGCATAAATCAATGACAAATCAGCAAGCTTGTCCTTTAGAGCCAGGCCCTCCTGTAACTTATCTGTTGCCTCAATCAATTGCTCCGGGGAAACATCATAACGTTTAAGCTCAGTGATTGCATCGGACAGGGTTTGTGTAAGTCCCTTTTTGAGGGCTGCTTTCGAAAAAACCTTCAACTCACTCCCCAGCCTGTCCATAATCCGAAAAAGCAGCATGCTTTTTCCTGCCGCATTAAGATGGCGGCGGGCAATCCCCCCCACCTCGCTGAACACTCTATATGCAAGTCTCCTAAAGCTAAGAACCTCAGCAACTGATACTCCCGATGAACCGGACGCTCTGGCAAGGCTCTTTTCCGCCTGAAGCGAAAACTGCTCCGGCACGATTAGTACCAGAGGGCGTCTGTCACCGGATGTCAGCCTTTGCTTTATTTCCTGCAGGCAAAAGGTTGATTTCCCGCTTCCTGCGCGTCCATAAACTATTCTAAGTCCCATATACACACCACCGTGAAAATGTTCCTGGACTGCCATTTTTTGGCATACATATTTCTTTGCGAAGCCTACTTATTCCTTACGAAAATATGCTTTATATTGCGATTACTGGTCTTTCTTTGCTGAACCTCAAAGCGGTCAAGGCTGTATATAAGAAGGGTCAGTTTTGAAAACCCATAGTTTCTCGAGTCAAAATCAGGCTGTTTTTTAGAAATCAGATTTCCGACCTCTCCAAGGAAGGCCCATCCGCTATCATCCGCAACGTCATTGATAGATGTAGCAATCAAGCTGATCAGCTCTTCATTAATCTCCACTGCGCCGGCTTTTGTCTCCTGGACACTTGCAGCATCCTTTCCGGAGCCATTACTGCTTTCTTTACTCTTTATGTGTGTATTTATGATTTCAATATATATAAACTTATCGCATGATACGATAAAGGCATTGGGGGTCTTCCTCTCTCCAATACCGATTACCTTCATCCCCGACTCACGCAGCCTTGTAGCCAGTCTCGTAAAGTCACTGTCGCTTGATATGATACAGAAGCCATCAACCTTTTCGGTATACAGAATATCCATTGCATCAATGATCAATGCAGAGTCCGAGGAATTCTTCCCATATGTATAGCTATACTGCTGGATGGGCGTAATCGCATTTTCCAGCATTGCGTTCTTCCACCCGGACAGTGCAGCACTGGTCCAATCCGCATAGATTCTCTTTATTGTGGGTGTTCCGTATTTTGCGACCTCCTCTAATATCCCCTTGATGTTTTTATATGGCACGTTCTCCGCATCGATTAGAACCGCAAGCCGCAGGTCATCCAAATTAGGCATAAAAACTCCCCTTTATCTTTATTCTGCTTCTATTCTATCATATTTAGATATTCCCCAGTGATTTATCTGCTTTATTGAACAAACAACCTCATCGGCCAATGACAAATCCTGCTTGCCGGAATTAGGGCTAACAAATCCTACACATTTCATTCCGGCTCGTTTTGCAGCCTTGACCCCATGCCCTGAGTCCTCTATTACCATGCAATTAGAAGGCTCGACACTAAGTCCCTGTGCCGCTTTAAGAAATATATCCGGAAATGGTTTGCCCCTTTGCACCTCTTCCCCGCTGATAACCACTTCAAAATACCCGGCTAGACCAAGATTGCTTAACATAAATTCAATAAACTCTCTCGAGGATGAGGATGCCAAACCTATTCTTATTTCATTACCTTTAAGTCGGTCCAAAAGCTCCCTGATGCCATTTATCGGCTCAAGCTTTCTGTCGCCGATTATCTGCTTTTTATAGGCAAACTGCGTTTCCAGCAATTCCTCTACTGATGCTTCAAGTTCGTATTTCTCACGTAGCTCTGACCACATATCTGGATTGGATACCCCTACATAGCGGCTCAGTTCTTCATCAGTAATATATTTCCCATAATGCCTCATCGTCATTTTATCCGATTCAAAGTGAATAGGCTCACTATCCACAATTACACCATCCATATCAAAAATAACTGCCTTAACCATTGTTGCCTCCTTTTAGCTGTCAATAAATCAAAATTCAGTTAACTATATTTCTTCGCCACAGCCCTTGCAGAATCTTGCATCTTCATCGTTTAGGGTCTCACAGCCTCTGCACCTTACTTTTATTACTTCTCTTTCCTCCTGAGGCTTGCTTATTTTATCTACAACATCTATATTGCTGATAACATCGTTTATCATTCCGCCTTTGGCTTCATTGAATGGTTTTAGATCCTCCCTTGCCTTTTCCGGATCAAGCAGCAGCCCTGAACCTGCAGCTCCCTTAGCACCAATATTCTTAACAAAAATTCCTGCTATCATCAAAAACATACCCAATATTGCATTGACAAATGAAGGCTCCCTGCCCATAAACGGTTCTTTCATAAAGCTTGCAATAGAAAAGAAGACAGAAATGAATAGAATAAATCCCAGTATAGCCATCCCAATTCCAATATAGTATGCAGCTTTCCTTTCCCCTGATATCTTTGCCATAAATCCACCTTTCTTCATACACTAATATTCACACACCCTGACATTTCTATATTAAGTATATCAACCATCTGCATAAAGGTAAATTGCAATTACACTAAAAAGGTCCCTGTTATCCACAGTTCCCTAATTCTATCTGCCAAACATATTCATCACACCATGCAGTAGAATAGTTGAATAACAATTCTTAGTCTTGTATCTGGCTATGCCCAACACAACCCCAAAACAAAGCCCTGTAACAGCTTTCATAAGCATTATAAACGGCAATCTGTCTGAAGCTACCCTAAATGCGATTGAGTCTACATAACCTAGATGCCAAACTGCAAACAACAGCGTTGTTAGTAAATAGACAATGAAACCTCTCCCATACTCTTCTTCAAGCTTATTCCACACATAACCTCTAAATATCAGTTCCTCAAATACCGGCGTTATCACTGATGAATATACCATCAAGGAAATAGTATAGAGCGAGTTGTCTCCTGTAATAAAAGGAGCCGAAATGAGTAGTGCTAATGCAAAAGTAGTCGCTACTGCATAAGTCGCTTTATGATCAGTAGGGAATACAGAAAGTGAAAGGCCCCTCTTTTTTGCAATTATTATACCTGCAAATGTCAACACAGTCATAAGTAACGCAGATACAATGGTTTCTGTAAGCAATGTTTGTTCAATAAAGCAAAACACACTTAGCTTCAGAATAATTCTGATGCCTTGTATAAACATTAGTAGAACGACTATTTTTGCAAGCGTCAAAATCTTTTTGCTCATAATAACACTACACCTTATATTTTTCTAACATTAATCTTCTAACTCATCCGAGCACTATTTAGCTACTCATTAGGTACTCAACATGTTTTATTGCCTTCTTATCAAGCAACCCGCCACCTAATGCCTTAAAAATATAACCCTCTATCTCATCATTCGTCCGGTATTTCCTTATCATTATTAGTACACTAATAATATCCATCAAAATTGATTTTTGCATTGTTGCTCTAATACTTGAAAGATCTAAAGTCATTAGCTTATAAGCAATTTTGAAATGCAGCTGCCTTTTAAACGGTATTATCTTCTGCAATGACTGGATACATTGCCTTGTTGTGATTGGCTTGTCATCATTCAAGTGAAGCAAATACTCATCAATTATCTTCTCAATTTTATCATCCCTATCCCATTTTGCGTTCTCAGCAATAAGCATCAAGCCAATGCTTCTTTGGTATGAATTCTCGCTTTGTAGCTTTTCACAAAATATATCCCAGTATGAGTACACATCGTCAAAGTTCATAGAGCGATTTTGGAGCAGTAAGAAGGATTGATACCTGATTTTATCGTCCTTCTCAGATAGTAATTCAACAAGCTGCCTTAGCTCATCACTATTAATAGTTTTTGATGCTTCTGACATATCGTTTTTATCGATTGATAACAATCTTTCAAGGTTATACATACTTCACCTCTCTATATCTAGTCATCATTTAATTTCTCTAACTCATTGTTTAACAACTCTTCAATTATTTGTACCGAATCCCTGACACATTTCATGCACACTGTGGAAAATAAATCCTATTGGCACATATATTAAGTATTTTCCTTTCCTTAATACTTTGAAAATCAGTACTAGCAATAGCGGTATGAATTCTATTCTCCCCCCATTCATAACCGGCTAGATGGTGGATATCAAGCATCACATGCTTTATGTATAGACAAATATTCTCAATTTCATAGTTTACAATGCCAATAAATGTGCTATACTATAAATAAGGACGGCGACGCTTGTTGCTGTCAGGTTTAAATCAAGGGTATTATTTTAGACGGTTTTTACTAGACCGTTTTTTCTTTTGTCTATCCGGCTGTGGTTGAAGTAGCTTTTCGGCAAATATCTTTGCAAAAACAGCAACTCCAAAAGGTATGAATATGTACTTCACACACCAAACAACGGCATAACCAATGTTGGTGAAGAATTCCCTACTCATCTCAACCACCTCCTTCCTTTGTAGATTCCCCGCAGCAACTATAACGTCGCCATCCTCATGTGCGGAAATCTTTAGGAAGGAGCCTTCGAGACTACCCTCTCATTAAAACCTGAATATGTTGCACTCATCCATTATATACCATTATAAGTCAACATGCAATAGAAATTCGAACATCTGTTCCTTTTTTTGCATCCCCAAGTGACTGCGCAAATGCACCGCTCATAATAGCAAACACAATTTTCAAAATGCATTTCTTGGAGGATCACTAACCAACCATGTCTTAGCTTCTTCCATGTCCGGACAAACGTATATCTGTCCTTTGTTTAGCACATTATCCTTTATTAGTGCTTTGTATATAAACTTTAAGCATTTCTTTTCACCAGCTATTCAATATTATATATGAACAATAAATGGAAGTAAACGCTAAATTAAGTTCTAACTATGCACCCAAGGTCGATAACTCTCCTAATAATCCATCTGCCAAATCTTCTATCACGCTCTCCTGCAAAAATACCGATATATATACTACAAGCGGGATTGGCAATTTACCGCATTTCCCGCGATAATAAGCGTATCCGGTTATGGAAGACCGGATTACTCATTCACTCATAGTATGCAAGGAGGCGTTATTTATGAGGATCGATAGCTCATCAGTATCATTGTACGGAAGCAGCACATCAGTCGAAGGACATACAAAGGATGAATCCTTAAAAGCATGGGTAGGCAAGACAAGACCTGTCTTTGAAGGTGAAAATAACACCGGTATTCTTACCTCACCTATATCTGCACAACCAGAAAATCCCTTACAGCTTTCTCAGGAAGGCATAAAGGCTCTGGAAGAGCAAATGAGCGCAGCTTCAGCCTGTAGAGCTTGTGATGATGACGAATACTTACTGTCACTCAGTGATGAGGATGAAATGAAAATCTATCTACTGCAGAAAATGGTTGAGTATTTGACCGGAAAGAAGCTTAAGCTCATAATACCCAAGAAAATTCGTTTGAATAACTCAGGATCACAAAATGCCACACCACTGCCTGCACAGAACCCTCAACGTCAGGGCTGGGGTATTGAGTACGACCTGCACGAGAGCCATTATGAGAAGCAAACAATGTCATTCTCAGCCAAAGGCTCGGTTAAGACCGCTGACGGACGAGAAATCAACTTTGATTTGGATTTGAACCTAAGCAGAGAATTCGCTTCCGCAAGAAGTCTATCCATACGCGCCGGCGATGCTGCCATCAAGGTAGATCCTCTTGTAGTAAACTTTGGGAGCGCCAGTGCATCACTCACCGATAAGAAGTACCAATTCGATATTGATGCAGATGGCACAAAAGACCAGATATCCTTTACAGGTGAAGGCAGCGGCTTCCTGGCATTCGACATCAATAATGATGGCATAATAAACAATGGTATGGAGCTGTTCGGTCCACAAAGCGGCAATGGCTTCTCGGATCTGGCCAAATACGATACGGACAGGAACGGCTGGATTGATGAGAATGATGACATATACAGCCAGCTTCGTATCTGGACAAAGGATGAGGACGGCAAGGACCGGCTGTTTGCCCTTGGTGCAAAAGGAATCGGTGCAATATATTTGGGCAATGTAACAACTGCCTTCGACCTAAAGCAATCAGGCGCAGAAGCTTCCGCAAATAAATCCCTTGGAAGCATAGCTCGAAGCGGAATTTTCCTCAGGGAAAATGGGCTTGCCGGGACGATTCAGCATGTTGACTTGACTATTTGAAGCAATCAAAGATTATCTGAAGACGCCTGGCAGCATAGAATTTCAAAGCTGGTGCAAGCTTAACAGAGCTTACTTTGTGACATTAACAGTATTATTTGTTAGTACTTTTGACTTTGCGCCCAGTTGACCTCATCCTGCCGATGCTTTCATTTTCTCTGTTTTCATTCCCACCAGCTTCAGCTGTGACACCAGCATGCCTGCCAGAATCAGCAGACAACCCACAGCCTTGCTCAATGAGGGCATTTCAGTCACACCCTCTGCGTTGGGAATAATCATGGCGAATATAACCGCGAACACAGGCTCCGCAGTAAGTATCAGCGCCGTATGAGTAGGTGTCGTATATTTCTGGGCGATCGTCTGCCCACCAAAGGCCAGCGCGGAGCCAAGCACTGCCGTAAAAAGTATTATCCCTATAACAGTACCGTTTATGTCCAGCGGCTTGCCCGCATCAGTTGTGAGCCAGAGTCCCGTACTTGCAGCCCCAACAAAAAACAACTGCAAAATAGCCAGCAGCGGCGCATCCTCGGTCATCGTGAACCTATCTATGGCTATTATCTGAAAAGCCCAGCAAATGGCGCACAGGAAGGTTAAGAAATCGCCGTAGTTGAAGTCAAAGTTCAGCCCTCCCGAGAGAAAAAACAGTCCGATAAACGCAACTATAATTCCAACAGTTGAAGCCCTGTCAGGCTTCTTCTTGAGTAGAACAGCTGAGATAATCGGAACAATAACCACATTTAGTCCGGTTATGAAACCGGAATTAGAAGCAGAGGTAGTGTATAGCCCAACTACCTGAAATGCCATTCCACCAAACATAAGTAATCCTATGATACTCCCATAAAGCAACGTCCGCCTATTGACCTTTCTTAAATTTTTATGAAATATCACAGCCAATACGGCAGCCGCAAGTAAGAATCGAATGGAAAGATAAGCATATGCCGGAATATAAGCAAGAACCATTTTCATCAGGGGAAATGAAGCACCCCATACTACCGTTATTCCTAACAGCAATAAATTTGCCCTTAATTTTTTAGTCATTTATTTGTCATGTATTAAAGAGCTTATGTTGGAAAGCTCCTACCCTTTCTCCTTTTTTGGGGGACAGTTCTCGCAACGGACTTTCCGGCTGTCCCCTTACCCTCAATTTGGGGACAGCTCTCGCAACGGACTTTCCAGAACTGTCCCCTTACCCCTTACACTACTGAGTTCTTACTAACAACAACCGGGTAATCGGCCTCTCCCTTGAGATGCTTCCCCTTGGTCATAACAACATTCTTATCTATAATAACATATTCAACAGATGCGTCCTCCCCAATCATAGAAGCCTGCATGACGATACTATTTCTCACGACCGCTCCCTTGCCTACTGTGACACCCCTGAACAGGACGCTGTTTTCTACTATCCCCTCAATAAAACAGCCGTCCGCAACGATTGAATTAGTAACCTCCGCCTCTTCATTGTACTTAGCCGGAGCTTCATCCTTAACCTTTGTATAGATCTTCCCCCCATTGATAAACAGCTCTTCCCGTATATCCGGGTTCAACATATCCATACTGCATTTATAATAGGAATGCACAGTGCTGATATTCCGCCAGTATCCGGTAAATTCGTACCCGTAAATATTCAACTTGTCAAGCTTTTTGATGAGTACATCCTTCACCCAATCATATTGCCCGTGTGCAATACACTCCTCTAGCAGAGAAATAAGAAGCGTCCTCCTGATCATATAAACCCCTATTGAGCCCAAGTCAGACTGCGGATGCAGCGGTTTCTCCTGCAGGTCGGTCACCCTGCTATTTTCATCGACGGTGATGACCCCGAGTCCGGACATCTCCGAAGAAGTGTAATCATGCATCTTCCGATATGCCATCGTAATATCTGCATTATTTATTAAATGGTAATCCAGCATTCCATCCAGTTTCATTTTAAAGATACTGTTTCCCTGAGAAATAACAACATATTCCTCATTGCTTCGTTTTAAAAAGGTCATATTGTTGTACATAGCATCTGCACTGCCTCTGTACCATCCAATATCATCTTCCGAAAGAGATGGCGGAAAAAGAAATAAGCCATCGGTCCTTCTGTCAAGATCCCACTCTTTTCCTGCGCCCAGATGATCCATCAATGAACGGAAGCTATATTGCGTCAATACGCCGACATTCTTAATGCCTGAGTTCACCATATTGGATAATATGAAATCAATCGCCCTATATTTGCCCCCATAGGGAATGGCAGAAACTGATCTTATAGATGACAATTCCTTCAACGCAGGCTTCTTCCACCCGGAAAGGATTAATCCCATTGTATTAGTCATTCACATATACCCCCTTTATACACACTGGCGCCTGAGGAAACCGTGCTCGAGCAAAAGTCCTCCTGTTGGACATTCATATCAATCATTACATTTTTCCCAATAACTGTGCCGTCAGGAATTTCAGCTCCCTCTCCCACGACAGTTATTCCTGAATCATATATATTAGGTTTGTCTTCGTTAGGAACATTTTCGCCCTGACCGATAGTGACATTGTTATAGATTCTGACATCTTCACTGATTATGCATTTATCAAGGTGGCAATTCTCCCCTATATGCGAGTTTGACATTACAATGGAGTTTTCTATAAGTGTCCCCTTCTCCACGATTACGCCGGGAAACAAAACAGAATTACGCACTGCACCATGGATCATACAGCCCTCTGCAATAACAGAGGTTTTAACACTACCCATCGCTCCTATGTAATGGGGAGGTTTGACAGGGTTTGGCGTATAAGTCTTCCAATCCGGATCATATAGGTTAAACTCGGGAACTCTCTTTACCAAATCCATATTAGACTCCCAAAAAGCCTGTATTGTCCCTACATCCTTCCAGTAGCCAACAAATTTATAAGCCCACATGCTGCGCCCGTCAGCTAACATCGCAGGTATGATGTCCTTTCCAAAATCATGGTCGGAATCTTCCTTTTGCTCGTCACGTATAAGATACTCCCTAAGAATCTTCCAGGTGAAAATATAAACCCCCATGGAAGCCAGAGTGCTTTTCGGGTTTGCCGGCTTTTCTTCAAATTCATATATCTTACCGTCTTTATCTGTGTTCATGATTCCATATCTGGATGCTTCCTCATAGGAAACGCTAATAACTGATATTGTAGCCTCTGCCTTGTTTCTTTTGTGGAAGGTAAGCATGTCAGAATAGTTCATCTTATATATGTGATCTCCTGAGAGAATAATGACATATTCCGGATTGACCTTATCAATATAATCGATATTTTGACCAATTGCGTTGGCAGTACCTTTGTACCATTCGCCCGAATCCTCCTTCATATAGGGTGATAAGTTGGTTAGTCCGCCGTTCATCCTGTCCAGGTCCCAGGGCTTACCGATGCCAATGTGATTGTTCAGCTTCAGCGGCTGATACTGTGTGAGGACCCCAACTGTGTCAATCCCGGAATTGATGCAATTACTAAGTGAGAAATCAATAATCCTGTATTTCCCGCCAAACAAAACCGCAGGCTTAGCCGCTTTCTTGGTTAGGACACCAAGTCTGCTTCCCTGTCCTCCGGCGAGTAGAAGCGCTGTAATTTCTTTCTTCATCTCCGTCAATCCCTCCCTGTCATCATTTTATCAATTTTATGTTAGGTTTTTATTAAATATGTATTCAGTTCTGCTATTTGATAACCCGAGATACTATTATGATAATGATAACATAGAAATAGCCTCGCTACTATTATTTGATTTCTATTTCATAGATTTTTATCATTTGCCTTTCATACCCATCACTTTTGTTACCCGTCTTTTTTGCCAAAGATAACTATGCTATAATTGGTTCAGGTCAGATGCCCCTACTTACAGGAACTTTACTTTGGGGCACTATAAACTCGGAGGTTTAAATGAATTCACTGGGCAGCAATAAAGAAATCGTTCAAAACAAGCTGATAATTATGTACATAATGCAGGGACTTAAAATACCTGTTAGCAATATTCATATCACAAAGCTGGTATTGGAAACCCGTCTGATGAACTACTTTATGCTTCAACAATCCCTCAACGAGCTCCATGATGGCAAGCTTGTATCGCTGGATAAAGGTCAATATGTCCTAACTGAAGCAGGCAGGAATGCACTGCAATATTTTCTCAACCTTATTCCCCCGGGAATTAAGAAGAGGCTTGACAAAACGGCCCCCTCCAACCGCAAAGAAATCCGTGAGGAAACACTTATAACCGCCGATTTTATTCCTGAAAGCGAAGAGAAGTTCACTGTTGCCTGCGGGATTAAGGAAAATGATTTCGCTCTTATTGAATTGAAGGCTGCCGTGGGTACAAAGAAAGAAGCTCGTTCCGTTTGCGAGAACTGGAAAAATCACTCTTCCGAAATATATATGGAAATCATAGAAGCTCTTACAAAAAACCGCGATTGACGGAGGTCATTGAAGCTTAAGCTTCTATTTGATTGTGGATATCAGCTTTTCCCCCACTAGATCAGAGAATAACCAGAAAAGAATTAGACCTTCCCGCCAAGACTTGATATATTTCAGTACCATTTTTAGTCACCCATTTTTTCATATTCGAGTCTCACCCTTACTTTAGTAAGATCAATTGTAGCCTAATAGACGGCGACTATATCTTTTTGTACCTGCTTAAGCCGTTTCCAACTAAAGAAATCAAACCCAGAAGCGGAATTACTAATTTGTTTCTTCGAAAGGTTGCGATATATTGAAAACCATCCACCATTTATATTATCTTTCTCAATTCTTCATATTCACTTGGGGAGATTTCTATATCTTTTAGTATCTTTCTTATAAGGCCTCTTCCTAAATCTTCGCCGTGGAAAGGAAGCACAGTGGTTCTTCCATCTTTATGCCTAAAACTCCTATGGCTTCCCTTTTGACGAATCTCGGTAAAGCCAAGGCTTCTCAATATCTTCAACATATCCCTCGGCGAGATAATGGTCAACTTGCTCATATAATTACCTCAAGCTGCTGAACCCCTACAAATTCATTTTGCATTACCTCATCGTTTTCTACTTCCATACATAATTCTATCGCCTCTTTGATCCTTGGGATCAATTCCTCGACAGTCTTAGCCTGAGTATAGCAACCTTTCAAAGCCGGAGCAGAAGCTACGTATACTCCGTCTTCATCCTTTTCAATCAAAATAGTAATGTTATACTTCTTCATAAAATCACCACCTGATACTTATTATTATATCATGAATTAAAAAATCGTGATATAATCGGCCATGTGCGTTTCGGCTTTGCGTTTCGGCTTTGCGTTTCGGCTTTAGCCGAAAATTTCGCACGGCCATAAATTCCGCCGGAGGCATATAATAACCTCACTTGTGAGGTTATTATATCATGAATTGAACCTCTAATCATTAATGTTCTTATTTATAGTCAAGCGTTTTAAATTGTCAGACTAATATCCTTATGCTTCTGGGATTCCTTATAAAGGACGAACTTGCTGCCGATCACCTGCACCACATCGGCGCCGGTTCTCTCGGCTATTGCTTCGCTAACCTCGCGGGCATCGGTGTCAGAGTTTTTGAGTACAGAGGCCTTCACCAGTTCTCTGGCTTCCAGCGCATCATTGAACTGCTTTATCAGATTATCTCCGATGCCACCCTTACCAATTTGGAAAATCGGGTCAATCGTATTAGCCATGCCCTTTAAGTATTTTCTTTGCTTGCTTGTCAGCATATTGTATCCCTTTCTTATCGCTCATAATTTCGCGTATCCATACAGTCCATCGCACATAATTACTATACATAGTTTACCAGCGAAAATCGTCTGCTGTACACAATGTTCTTTACTACATCTCGCCGTCAACGTCTCATCGTCCGTCATAGATAGCCAAGCGCAAATATCCTACGGTATATAATCGAACTCGGTATCGTCTATTCTTACCGTGTCGCCTTCCTGAATTCCCATTTCCTCCAGCGCCTCAATAACGCCCTTGGACTTAAGTGCCCTCTGAAAATACTGTAGCGACTCATACGCTCCAAAGTTGGTTGAGCCTATCACCTTATTGACCCAGCTTCCCTCAACAATATAGACCTCATCCTCCTTGCGGATTGTGAAAGGTTCTTCTTCCCCCTGCACCGTATAAACCACCTCAGGCTGTCCATCGGTCAAAGGAGCAGCATCCGGCAATTCACTAAGCCTGCCGGCAACGTGATACATCATTTCCTTAATTCCACTATTAGTAGCCGCTGATACAGGAAACACCTTATAGCCCATATTCTCGACAGCCTTAGTAAAATCCTCCAGTCTCTCTCTTCCCTCCGGCAAATCCATCTTGTTGGCCGCAACCACCTGAGGCCTTTGCGCAAGCTTGGGATTATACTGTCTAAGCTCCTCATTGATTGACCTGAAATCCTCCAGAGGGTCTCTGCCGTCAACACCTGCCATATCTACAACATGCACAAGCAGCTTTGTCCTCTCCACATGCCGCAGAAAATCAAATCCCAATCCGACACCCTCATGTGCTCCTTCAATGAGTCCGGGAATGTCAGCCATTACGAAGCTGTTGCCCTCATCTATGCTAACCACTCCAAGGTTAGGCTCCAGGGTCGTAAAGGGATAATCAGCAATTTTGGGAGTAGCCGCGGAGGCCATGGATAAAATAGTGGATTTCCCGGCATTTGGGAACCCCACCAGCCCTACATCCGCAATAAGCTTCAGCTCCAGCTCCACCTGATACTCTTCTCCGGGATCTCCAGCCCGTGCAAAGGTGGGAACCTGCCTGGTAGACGTTGCAAAGTGCTGGTTGCCGGCCCCGCCCTTGCCACCCTTTGCGATCACAACACTCTGCCCCGGCTCAGTCATATCGGCAAGAATACGCCCATTCTTCATATCCCTGATAATCGTCCCCGGCGGAATCTTGATTATCAAATCCTTTCCGCTCTTTCCTGAGCAATTGGACGTGCCGCCCTTCTCGCCGGCCTGCGCAGCATATTTCCTCTTATATTTAAAGTCAATAAGAGTCCTAAGGCTATCATCCACGGTAAATATTACATCTCCGCCCTTGCCGCCGTCACCGCCATTGGGTCCTCCGGCTGCAACATACTTCTCCCTGCGGAAGGCAACCATTCCGTTCCCGCCATTTCCGGCTCTAATACTTATTTTTGCCCGATCTATTAGCATGCTTTGCTCCTCCGAAACTGTACCCGCCATACGCAAAAAGTCCCAGCTATGTGTGCCGGGACTTTGCTTTCTTTTATTACATTGTAATTATACTTACCTGCTTCCTGTCCTTGCCCAATCTTCCATAGCTAACCTTGCCGTCAGCAAGTGCAAAAAGTGTATCATCCTTGCCTATTCCTACATTATCACCAGGATGGATCTTTGTGCCCCTTTGCCTTACGAGAATGTTGCCGGCCAGAACATACTGTCCGTCGCCTCTCTTGACACCAAGTCTTTGTGCCGCACTATCACGGCCGTTTCTTGAGCTGCCGACTCCCTTCTTGTGAGCGAACAGCTGGAGATTTATTTTAATCATCGGAACCCACCTCCTCTTCAGCTACTAAAACATATTTACCGTATGATAGCTCTATCTGTTTGAAACCAATCACAGCCGACTCAAGAATAATGCCTGCTGTCGATTTCTGTTGTTCTGACATAATCCTTGGCAAACGGATTGTCATATGTCCGTCTCTTTCATCATAACAGTCCTTCAGCCCCGCCAGATTTTCCAGCGAACCGGCTGCCGTATATGCTGTTACCGACACTGCCGAGCAGATTATGTCCTCCCCCGCCTTGGCATATCCTGAATGCCCGTCAATTTTCAAACTACTGATAGAACCTGTACTATCCCTTGAAACAACAATCTTAATCATCTTTGTCAAACACTTATCTTATCAATCTGTACCTTCGTATGTGGCTGTCTGTGTCCGGTTTTCCTTCTATAATTCTTCTTTGGCTTGAACTTGAAAACAATAATCTTCTTGTCCTTCCCTTGTCCTAGCACCTTTGCCGACACACTTGCATTCTCCACCAACGGCTTTCCAAAAATAACATTTCCTTCATTGGAAACAGCAAGGACTTTGTCAAAGGTCACAGTTGCTCCATCCTCAGCATCAAGCTTCTCGACGAATACTACGTCGCCTTCCTGCACCTTATACTGTTTGCCGCCTGTCTCTATTACTGCGTACATGTTTTTACCTCCTGCTATCAGACTCGCCGGCACTTAAGGAAGCTGTGGATAATGCGAAAACTCTTGCATTGACCCAACATTGCATTTACAACCTTGGCCGAGCGGTTACCGAAATATTCTATCACAGGAGGGTGGCGATGTCAAACTCATTTTCGCATGCTTTTTGCGGTGATTTTTGCGGTGATAAGTATCGCGATGAGCAAAAAACACGAGCACCGTGCAGCAAATTTAGCCGTGCAACATATATTGAGCCTTTAATGCCCTTGCTTCTATGCTTCAGCCTCCGAACCTTCCAACGTTGCTGCTCCGGAAGGCAGCACATTTCCGGTTCCCTCGCAATAGGGGCATGCCACATGCAATACAGTAGACAGCTCCTGCTTAACCTTTTTTCTTGTCATCTCTATGAGCCCCAGCCCGGTCATTCCAACAACCGTTGTCTTCGTCCTGTCCTTTTTAAGTGCCTGTTTCAGCGCATCAAGCACCATTTGCTGGTGTTCCTGCTCACCCATGTCAATAAAATCTATAATAATTATTCCTCCAATATCACGAAGCCTCAGCTGCTTTGCAATTGCTCCTGCAGCCTGAATATTGGTCTTCAATACCGTATCCTCCAAATTTCTGGCACCTACATATTTCCCGGTATTTACATCAATTACCGTCAATGCCTCTGCCTTGTCAATCACCAAATAGCCGCCACATTTGAGCCATACCTTCCGCGAAAGCGCTTTGCGAATCCTGGCATCAAGCTGATAGTGCTCGGACATGTCGCAATCACTGCTGAAATACTGTACACGGCACTTTAATGACGGGGATAGCATATCTACCAGCTCCAGCACTTTAGCATATTGGTCGGTGTCATTTATAATAAACTTATCAATATCCTTAGTGAATAAATCCCTCACCGCTCTATAAACAAGGCTAAAATCCTTGTAAATGCAGCGCGGAACCGGCCCACTCTGCTCACTCTTACGAATTCCATCCCACAGTTTTAGAAGAAAGCTCAGATCCTCGACGAAGTCTTCCTCATCCTTGCCTTCTGAGGCAGTCCTAATAATTAGTCCATTTCCCTTTGGCTTGAGAGCTTCCGCGATTTGCTTCAGCTTGGAACGCTCATTCTCACATTCAATTCTTCTTGAAACTCCTGTATAATCCACACCGGGCAGAAGCACCAAGTGTCTGCCGGGCAATGTAATATTCGTAGTCACTCTTGGGCCTTTCGAACCGATGGGTTCCTTTGTGACCTGAACTGTCAGTTCTTGACCCACACTGAGCAAGTCACCTATATTAAGACATCTCGAGTCATCCTCGGCATTTAAGCCCTTACCATCATGACCGTTTTGGTCATCATCGTCCTCCGAATAATCCTTTCTGGACATCACATCCCCGACATAAAGAAAGGCGTTTTTCTCATAGCCTATATCAATAAAGGCAGCCTGCATTCCCGGCAGTACACTGCTGACCTTTCCTCTGTAAATATTCCCAACCATTCTTTCAAGCTCCGGTCTCTCAAAATAAATCTCCGCCAGATCACCATCCTCCAGCAGCGCTACCCTGTTTTCACCGGCACCTATATCAACAATCAACTCGTTACTCAATACCCAGCACCTCAAATCTATACATAATGCAACTTTTACAATGCTACATAATACCGCGTCATCGCGGCAACAGTCCTCTTGCCCATTCACTACTACAATAGGGCAGCCTCATCCAACGGTTCCCTCAGCCCTCCACCTACATCAACGTAAAGAGCCTTGCGATGAATCCTACTTGCTGCCACAGAAATATCAGCCTGCTCGTGCAAGGCCTTTATAAACAGCTCCGGTCTGAGATTAGCCACACTGCCGGCCTTGAATCCGGCCTTAATCACGAATGCCGATTGAAATATCTCATAACCCTCGGGCAGACTTTGAATTGGCACAACTTCGATATTAAGAATCAGAGGACGAATTTCGACCTCCTTAAAGGTTGCCTTGCGATCCTTTCCCCTGCCTTCCTTCAATACCTTAATACTTTCCCTCTTCAACAGGGTTCCCACTTTTTGCACCACAGTATCCGAAGAAATTTGTTCATCCGAAAAGAGTTCCAAAAAATAATCAGCTCCGGCAATAGTAGCCATAATATTTTTTTTTGACCTTTTCTGTGCTGCAGCCGTTATACGTATGGCTTCCGGCAAGGCCTCATTCAACCTTTCCATAAACTGCTCGGGCGAAATCTCCCGAGTAAGTTCAAAATCAGCATATTCACACTCGCTTGTCATCCCTACCGCTAACGGAAGCCCAAAGACCATCTGGGGGTGTGGGTTAAATCCTTGGGAGTAGGAAATCGGTAGACTTGAACGTCTAATCGCCCGTTCAAAAACCTTCATCAAATCCAAATGGGAAATGAATTTCACTCCTTCACCCCGCGTAAATCTAATGCGCACGCTATTCATCGCTTTCCCCTCCCTCCCCGCTTTTGTAATCCATGCAAATCCCCTGGCTGAATGATGCGACTCCGCAACCTGAGCATGAGGTCATGCAGTTAGGTGTAATCTCACCTTGTTGAGCCTTGCTGTTTTCTCGCAGTAGAAATCTCTTCGAAACACCCACATCAATATGATCCCAAGGGAACACCTCATCATGAGCCCTTTTCCTGTTAGCATAAAAAGCCGGATCAATACCACAGTCCTCAAAAGCACTCATCCATTCATCAAACTTGAAATGCTCCCTCCAGCTATCAAATTTGCAGCCCAACTCCCACGCCCTTAAAAGCACCTTTCCCGTTCTTCTGTCACCTCGTGCAAACACCGCTTCTAAAAAGCTGGTTTCCGGATCATGCCAGTTGTACCGCATACTTCTCCCCTTAATACGAGTCTTTAAATAGCCTTGTTTTTCTCTAAGCATATCCATGCTATCCTGGG
>CAYOKA010000018.1:0-25065 GCA_964404395.1 uncultured Oscillospiraceae bacterium
CTGTATAAAGGCTTCTTCGGGCGCCGCCTTTTTGAGCGGCTTAATTATAGTATCACGATGTAATCACATTGTCAACCACATTTTTAATTACTCTTTTTGCCAATGGATACTGTCCCAAGTCCTATCATTACAGCCTTTCAAGTGCGCAGACAGCCTAAATATTATAACATTATTCATAGACATCTGTCAAACAGAAAAAATAGTATCAGAGAGACGTTTCTCTCTTGCTGCCAGAATGTCCAAAAGGCTTAAAACCATAGGCCGGTGCACATTTTTCCAACCTTTGTGCAGAGTTATTCTTAAAAAGGCTTGTTTTATGGCCAAAAGCTACCACAAATATGGCCTATTTCCGGATAAAAGAACACATTAATTGCAAAAACGAGCACCGAGGTCCGCTTTTGCATGTATCATAAATATGTGTTATCTATATTAGAAGGAATTCTGTCTTTACCGGGAGATCCTGAAGCTTTAAACAAGAGCATACTAATCAAAGAAACCACCAGTGCGGATGCAAATAGCATTAATGCTGTTTGCATCCCTACAGCATCATTAAGAGTATCAAATAAAAACGGAGCAAAGAATGCTATCAGGTTCGAATTGACTAAAGTCATTTTCCTGCAGGTACTTCAATGCAATCTCCATTCTTTTGCCAAGGCCGGAATACATATTAGCGTTTATGATATGATCTGTAATCATTGATCTCACTCCTGCTAATTAGTGTTACTCAGATACCTGGGGTATCCTCATTATTGTTTCATCTGTAAAAATATCCAATTCATCCCTGCTGCTTGTTGAAAATTCCGAGACAACGGCACCCTCCGGACCTGCCTGAAACCAGTGCTTCGTATCCGGCGACAGTGTATACTGCTGCCCTGGTCTTAAAATTATCTCATGCTTTACCGTGTAAGTTTTTTCACGGCCTTCAGGAAGTATCGCACTGATTTGCTCCACCGGTTCTCCCTCTACATAAAGGTATACCTCTCCCCACCTGCACCGGAAAGTCTCTTCTTTTCCCGGTACATTTCCGATCGGGGGATGACGGTGCTCAGGGCATGTCTGATGTGGAAATAATACAAGCTCCTTTGCACAGCATCTACTCGTATTTACATAGGTAACCAGTTCTAGTCCGATCTCATCAAGTTGACTCAATCCAAAATCGGCAATCTCAATATTTCCCATTTCCTCTTTTGTTAGTATGATCCCTGCCTTATCAAAATAATCCAATGTTTTTTCTTTAGCGGCTTTATATTGCTCTTTTGTTAACATAACATCTCCTCTTTCATTCTAGTATTGGCTTCAAGTATCACTATGCATCATTTTTGGTTCTGCACACATAAAACTACTTCAAGTGATTTACGCGCCTCCTCAATGCTGCATACGATTGGCTTGTTTTCAACAATAGCCTTTAGAAATTCCATATCCTCCGCAAAAAACATATCATTACGGGCTGTATTCCCAGTGGATCTATCCCAAGACTTCTTTTCCGTATCATAAACTGATATCGAATATTCATCCCACGATGCGAATTCAACCGTGATTACCCCATTGGTACCAATTAATTCAATCATTCTGCGACGCGGCTTCTGAAAGAAATCCAAATGAACTGTGGCAACACAGTTATCTTCAAACTCTAAGAGGAGTTCAATGGTGTCCGGAGCTTCTATCCCAATATCGCTGAAAGCGCCGAATACACCATATGATCTTTTTACTCTCCTATCTGCATACCATATGGCCAGGTCAAGGTCATGGACCAATTCAAATGCCCCAGAGTATTTTGCATAATAGGTGCTTTTATAATCCGGGCGAACTTCAGGAAAATACTCGCCCATCAATGCCCTGATGGAAATAAGCCGACCAATTTTCCCTGATTGAACCAGTTTTTTTGCCTTCATCAAGCCTTCATGGTACCTAAAGCAAAAGCCCACCATAATTTTTTTGTCCTTCTCTGCTGCAATAGTGGCAAGCTCATCTGCACCCTCCAAAGAATCTGATAATGGCTTTTCCAAAAAAACATGACAATCCGCCATGATAGCCTGCATAGCCGTGGGAATGTGTAACCTGGTTGGGTTGAGTACAAATACAGCATCGGGATTTTGACTTAAACCTTCTTCATAAGAGCTGCATGGCTTTATTCCCGGGGATTCCTTCAAAAGGCTTCGCATTTGCTCCTCGACAGGATCGTATGCATAAATATCAGTGATACCTAGTGATGCTAAAACAGTTGCATGCCGTTTGCCAATGGACCCACAGCCCACAATAAGTATCCTCAATTTTTCAATTCCACTTTCTCTTACTTCCATGTACTAAATCCCCCATCAACAATAAGATTATGGCCAGTTACATAGTCTGAAGCAGAGGAGGCAAGAAAAAGCGCAGGTCCCTTTATATCGACACCCATTTTGCCCATTCTTCCAAGCATCGTCTCACCATTGTACGCCATTACAAATTTTTCAGGCAAGTCTCCTTTGTCAAAGCCGCCAGGCGATATGCAGTTTACATATATACCGTGAGGTGAAAGCAAACCTGCAAGATCCCTGGTCATCCCTATAACGCCAGCTTTTGATGCAGCGTAATCAATTGGCTGTTCCATCTTGTTGCTTTTCCTGTACATTTCTCTATTACGGCCAACAATCCCCGCAATAGATCCGATGTTAATGATCTTTCCATAGCCCTGTTCCATCATGAACCGTCCTACCTCTTGGCAGCAGTAAAGCGAACCGATCAGATTTGTATTGATCAGATCAGCAATATCCTGCGGTGATCGTTTAAACAGGTTTCCTTCACTTTTTCCCGAGCCGCCTCCGGCATTATTGACCAGAATATCAATATGTCCTTTCCATTTAAAAGCTGTCTGCGCCATCAATTTGACCTGTTCATGGAAGCATTGATCCATTTGGAGTGCAAACGTATCCACACCGTAATCTTTAGCAATTTGCTCTGCCGCTTCCTTCGCCCGAGATATCTCCCTGGACGTAATTATGATTTCACAACCGGCCGCAGCCAGAGCACATGCAATATCATATCCAAGCCAAGCATGTCCGCCAGTTACAATAGCTACTCTGCCCTTCAGTTTGAACAATTCCATTATATTCAATTCAATAACCTCCCACTGACTATTCAGGATGATTGGGATCAAAATACCTATTTTTCAATATACTTCTCAATAATTTCATCTATTTTCTTCTTATCTGCATCCGTTAAAGGCTCGACAGGATAGGTAGTCTTTTCAGAACCGAAGCCAAGCCTGCTGCTTATAAATTTCATTGAGCTCATCCATGACTTGCCGACCGAAAGAGTCTTTCTTACATCCCATACCTTTTTTTGCAGATCGTAAACCTTAGCTATATCATTCTGCAATGCTGCAGCATACATATCTGTAAATAGGTGCGGGAAGAAATTTGCCAGTCCCGGCACATTACCCTGGGCACCGAATAGCAGACTAACGCCGCATAACTCCTCAGCACCATTAAACAAGCTGATATTGGAGTCTTCTAACAGGAAAAGAGTCCTTTGAAATTGTTCCCAATCTGCACAGCTGTCTTTATATGCAATGATGTTATCGATCCTTGATATTGTTTTTATTGTTTCAGGCAGAATATTCACATGAGTCGTTGGGGGAATGTTATAGGCTACGACCTTTAGCGCTGTGCTACTGCAAATCTTTTCATAATGGCGTATGATCTCTGCCTGGCAAGTGTTTTGCAGATAAAAAGCAGGGGTGGCAACAACTATTTCTGCGCCTGCCTGTTCAAGCTCTTTAATGTTTTCTATGACCCTCGTGGTGGATGAATCAATTACTCCGCAAAAAACCGGCACCTTGTCTTTGGCAGCCTTAAGCGCAATTTCGATTGTTCTTTTCCACACTTTTCTGCTGACGCACATGGCTTCACCCGACGTTCCCATGGCAAATACTCCATGCACTCCATTATTCAGACAGTACTGAATCAGCTTCTCAAGGTTTTCTTCATCAAGAGTTTCATCTTCCCTCAGCGGCGTGATGATCGGTGGTATAATGCCGTTATATACATTTCTTAATTCCTTCATAGTACCTGTCATGTTATGTCTATCTCCCTTTTCAGCTTTATTTTATTTTACATTCGTGGAATACGCCCATGTCCATAAATATCTGTGTTAGCTGCTTTTTGTACCTGATAAATTTCTCATCGTCAGATATATTAATGCTTCTTGGCCTTGGGAGATCAATCTTCATTTCCGTTAGAACAGATCCCGGTCTGCCTGATAATACAATGACTCTGTCAGATAGCAATATTGCTTCACTAATATCATGCGTAACAAACATCACTGTACTTTTGAGCTTCAACCAGAGACTTTCCAAATCTACACGCATTTGTTCCCTTGTCAGTGCGTCAAGTGCACCAAATGGCTCATCCATCAACAGTACCTTTGGTTCATGAAGCAGTGCGCGACATATGGAAACACGCTGCTGCATTCCTCCCGAAAGCTCAAATGGATATTTATCAGCAAATTCGCATAATCCAACCATATCCAAAAGTAACATCGCTTTTTTTCGACTTTCTTTCTTACTCATACCTCTTAGCTCACCCTGAACGGAAATGTTCATGACTGCCGTCCGCCATTCAAGCAACAGATGATCCTGAAAAACAAACCCCACCTCATGATAAGGCTCCACGATGAATTTATCTCCAATAGACACTGTTCCTGAAGATGGTTTGGTCAAGCCTGTTGCTATAAAGAGCAGAGTGCTCTTGCCACAGCCACTGGGACCGAGTATTGATACAAATTCCCCTTCTCCAATGTCCATATTAATATTTTCTAACGCTTGCACTTCTCCCGACTCGGAATGATAAACCATCCCGATATCACTTAACTTTAACATATTCTCTCCTAACCGTTAACCGACGTTTTTGTATAAAATGTAATTACTTCCAATAACTATCACAAGGAGGATGAGAGGTGCTTTACAGCAACCTTTCCTCCCTGTGGCTAGGCAAAAATACTATTTCTCAAGTTTGATACCTGTTGGCATGAACTCCATTGTAAAAAGATCCTCAGCCTTCGCGTCTGCACTAAGTCCTGTATAATTCTTGAATAATTCGATGCTATCCAAAAATTTCTGTTCATCCACATTGGCAATATCATCACCCGGGTTGGCAAGAAGACAATCAAATCCAGAGTTCAATTGATTTGTTGATGTAGTCATATCCAGGTCTGGAAACCTCTTTATCAGCGAATCCAAGGCTGCATCAGGGTTTTTATATGCAGCAGCCCATGATTCAGCATAGGCCTGAACAAAGTTCTTAAGCATATCCGGATTTCCACTTATTGTATCATTATGTGCAACTAATGACATTCCAACGCAGGTTACTCCATAGTCGGCATAGGCGATGACAGTAGGTTCAAACCCTTTCGCTTCTATTTGGAACGGTTGATCATCAAAACCTCCTAAAATCGCATCCACCTGCTTATTGAGGAGTGCAGGTACCTTTGCGGTAGCATCCATTGGCATCAGGGTAACATCCTTCTCGTCAATGCCGGTACTTTTCAGGAATGCGCCAAAAAGCTTGTGCGGGCCATCACCTTCAGTAATGCCTATAGTTTTGCCCTTTACGTCTTCGGGTTTTGTAATATTATTCTCTTTAATGGATATTACGCCACTTGAAAGCTTGGTATATACGGGAGCTATAACTTTGACCGGTGCGTCCTGTAAAATCAGATTGAATGTTGAATTGCAATCGGAATATCCGATCGTATCACCCTTCGTTGCCACAAGATTGACCGTATTGCCTGAGCCTTTACCTTCTCCCGCCTCAAGATCAATCCCGTATTTCTCAAAAATCTTTTGGTCAATACCGTAGAAAATTGGTGCATGTGAACCTTGAGCTGTCCAATTAAGCCTGAATGTAACCTTTTCAAGTTTAGCAGTATCAGGCTGATCTTGTGCCTTAGTAGTCTCAGCAGGAGCTGCAGTAGCGTCCTGGGACGCGTTAGTTGTTGAATTTTTATTTGAATTATTTGGTTGGGTTGTATTGTTATAGTTAAATAATAACAGGGACATGAGTAAAACAACCACTGGAATAGCGATCAGCCGATAATTACCTTTCTTAATCATAATATGATCCTCCATTTTATATTTTTTTCTACCTGCCTTTCAGCAAGTAAAATTTTAAGCGACTCCTTTGCCTTTTATAAGCGCCTCACGCTTGCTAACATGCCAGGGTAGCGCCAGCGATTCAGAGATTTCTACTATCTTGTACAATACAATACCAACGATGGACAGCACTACTAAGACTGCTAGAAGGTATGCAGTATTTAAATCACCATTTGCTTTAAGCAGTAAATATCCAAGACCTTGATTAGAACCTACAAATTCACCGATGATGGCGCCTACCGTTGCAGATGTAATGGAAATCTTCAGACCGGTAAAAATGTGTGGAAGAGCACTGGGAAAACGCATTTTCCAGAAGAATTCCCATTTTGAATTCGTCATTGTCCTGGCCACATAAACAAGCCTCGGATTCAACGATTTAAACCCAGTTGTTGCATCTACAAGGAGAGAGAAGAACGACATCAGAAATACCATAATTATTTTTGCTGTTATCCCAAAGCCGAACCAAATGATAAATAGCGGTGCCAACGCAACCTTTGGTACAATTTGCACTATAACAAGTATTTGATACAATGTCTTTTCGAGCCACTTGCTGGACGCTATCACCAAAGCAAGAGGTATACTGATCAGAACAGTTATTCCATATCCAGTGGCGATAGATGACAACGTATATATAAGATTTTGCTTTATAGATAGCGGCCAGTATTTGAACAATGCCTGTATTACCTCTATCGGTGTTGGTAATATAAAACTCGGCACCTTAAACAACATAACGGCAATTTGCCACAATCCAAGAAGTAAAACACCCATCAGAAAAGCATACAAAATGTCAATGAATTTTCGATTAAACTTTTTCATCTTTGTCTCCCACCCTCATTTTTCTATGATATAAAAGCTCTATTTGCTTATCCTATGATTTACCGTACCGGAAACAATAAACTCTTTTTCAAACTTTACATATTGCATATGTGATAGATTCTCTTTTTTTTGCGGGAAATCTACTCTATTATGTCCGCCCCGCGTCTCATTTCTTCCTAGCATCGCAGCCAGCACAAGTTTGGCGGAACATAGGGCATTATAGGTTTGAAAAGCATCAGCTGGGCTACCGCTATTCATACAGTCCAGTGGGTTGAAAAGCTTACTGAGTTCATTTAGTCTTGCACAGCCTTCAAGCAATCCTTTTGCGCTTCTTTTAAGGAATGCCTTCCTCTGCATAATGCTTTTAATTTCCTGCATGACATTTTTAGGGTCCAATTTGTTTTGCACACCTGTATCACATCCTGATTCAAGTGCCTTCCAAATAGTCTTCTCCGTTACATGCCCTAGACCTGTTCCCTCAAATGCAACTGCATTTCGTGCCGCAAGCTTACCAAATACTTGCGTTGCAAGCATAGAATTGCCTCCCATTCTATTGGACCCATGACAACCGCCGGCGGACTCTCCGCATGCAAATAAACCAGGGATATCTGTTGTAACCGAACTGCTCATCAACACACCGCCATTAAACGCATGGCAATGTGGGAATATTGTCATAACCTCATCCAGTGAATGTCCGCTTTTCTGGAGAAAAGCACGCCAATGATCAAACCGCCGCTGCTCCAATCGGCTGACATCAGGTTTAATGACAACCCCTAACCCATTACCTTTTTCCCATTCCTCCACAATCGAGAGATCAAAATATTTTGAATTGTCTGCAGTTGTAAAAGGTCCGTGACTGCCGCGCAAGGTCAAGCAATCTTCAACCGTACAGCCGTCAGGGAGATACTTTTGCAGGAATGTCTCTCCCTTTAGATTTGTCACATCGGGCTGGGTCGCAAATACATATTGATAATAATTTAGACCCTTAACAGGTGCTACTGTAGCATTAATAAACTGTATAAACTCGAGGTTGACAATTCTTGCCCCATGACGCGCGGCCATTGCATAAGCTGAACCGTCCAGATTTCCGGAAGAATAAGTATATTGAAAAATATTTTCCGCACCGCCGCATGCTAACACTACCGCAGATGCAGAGAATGCAACCAGTTTACCTTCGTTATGGAATCCTATTGCTCCCACAACAACACCGTCTGAAACGATCAGTTCGTAAATCGCCACATTTTCAACAAGACGTATGTTACTATGTTTTTTTATTTGTGATACAAGACTTTTTATCGCCTGATCCAAGTCTATTAATACAGCCCCGCGCGATTTCTTTCCAAAGCATGTGATAACGCCCAGATCATTTAAAAGCTTGAATTTCAGACCATACCCCACAAGTTCATCAAAAGACTCGCGAGAATGCTGCGCCATCTTCCAAACCAATTTTTCATTGACACATCCGTCCGCCGCATTCAAAATCTCATTGTAAAAATCTTCAGTATCCTTATCGTCCTGTGCGAACATAATTCCCCATTCAGGCGAATTCCTGTAAAACGTGGAACCGGTTTTGCATATCTTAGATTGCAAAGTCAGGATCACGCTCTTCCCACTTTTTGCAGCCTCAAGCGCCGCCTTGATACCTGCACCCCCTCCGCCCACGACAAGCACGTCGCAGTTGAGGATCGTATCAACTTTGCCCCCCATTTGTATCGCCCCTTGTTGTTGTGACTATCTAACCAGGTATCCCCCATCGACGGGAAGAATAACACCACAGACATAATCAGATGCTTTTGATGCCAGATAAATTATAGTTCCTATCACATCATCGGGCTCCCCCCACCTGCCCGCCGGTGTTCTTTCCATCGCAGACCGTTCCGTCTCTTTATTCTCACGCAGTGCAGTGGTCATCTGTGTTCTAAAGCCTCCGGGAGCAATTGCATTAACGTTGATCCCGCGTCCTGCCCACTCATTGGAAAGAGCTTTTGTCAATTGCGCAATACCGCCCTTGCTTGCCGCATAGGCCATAATATGGTGAGACCCAAAAAAGCTTGTCATAGATGCCATATTGATGATCTTCCCATATCCCTTTTGGAGCATTTTTCTTCCGGAAAGCTGACACATCATAGCTGTAGCAGTCAGATTTACGTCTATTATTTTTTGCCATTCCTTCGTCGGAAAATCCTCTGCGGGATAACGACCTTGTATTGCGGCATTGTTTACCAGTATATCAATATCACCGCCTAGCAGTTCAACAGCTTTTGCAAAAATGTCCTCAATATCATCAGTGCGTGATAAATCGCCTGTAATACCGTGGACAGTATACTTTCCCCCACTTAATTTCTCCGCACGCATTTGTGTCTTGTCAGATGAACCTATAATCACAACTTCCGCTCCGGCCATACTCAATCCTCTGGTAATAGCCTCACCAATTCCCCGGCCGCCTCCCGTTACGATTGCTTTCTTTCCCTTCAGACTAAAAAGATTCTGCATCAAATCATTCATTTTAATTTCCTCCCCAGGCAGCTATCCCTTATGATGAGTTCCGGCTGAAGAGTAAATACATTTATGCCTTTCAGCTTTTCCCCTTGCAACTCATTATAAAGTATCTTCGCAGAACGTCTTCCCAATTCATAATTCTTGAAGCACACAGATGTAAGCTGCACTTCCAGCGCCTCACATATGCTTGTATTGTCATATCCAATAAGCCCCACATCATCGGAAACCTTCAGATTGCAATCCCGTAAAGCACGATATACGCTTAATGCAATCCTATCATTGAAGCAAAAAAATGCATCAGGTGGATTGTCGCTCTTCAATATTCGACTGGTAAATTCATAGCTGAAGTCACCATTCCTGCTGTATTCATCAAAAGGCTCAAGGCACACAATACTTCGGTCAATTTTTATCCCACTCTCTGCCAACGCGCCCACATATCCACAATAGCGGTCCATACTCGACTTGTAGCGTTCCTGAGCAATATACGCTATATGGTTATAGTTTTTTTCTATGAGGTGCTTTGTAGCAATAAATCCTCCATAAAAATCATTGGAATAGATATAAGGCACAGTAGGCATGGAAGAAATATTACGGTTACAGAATACAAAGGGAATATTCTTTTCTCTTAGTCTATAAAACCCGCTTTCATCCGTCTCCTTTGAAATAGCCGGTATGATAATAATCCCCATTATACCCGAATCAATAAGACGCATTATATGCTCATTCTGTTTGTTTATGTCATGATCAGTATTGCATATAACCGTATTGATATTTTGCAGTCTGGCAAAATCCTCCACACCTCTTATGAATAGCGGGTATATATCTGAAACCAAATCCGGTAATATGACTCCCCAGGATGCAACTCCTTCCGAAAGCGCATTCATGTTGGATCGATATTCTGCAGATACATACGTGCCGCTGCCTATAATAGAATACAGAACCTTTTCTTTAATCAGTTCATTTACTGCCATATCGATAGTTGTTCGTGAAAATTTGTATTTTCGGCACATGGACGGTCTGGACATGATTCTCTCATCTGGGCGCAGTTTTTTAATATCATCGAGAATTCTCTCCTTCACAATATCATGTTTTAGCAAACTGCTCACCCCCTTCGTCGCGAATACCTGTCATCATCTGTATTTATTATATATACAGTTATTGATTTTTGTCAAAGAGTAGTCTGATATATCAGGCAGCTTTCCACACAAGTAACCAAACCTGCCTGTTTATGAGTTCATGGTTAGTCATTAAAGGAAAATGTTGGGCTTAGGTATATGCAGAAAGAGATTGAGATTGAGATTGATATTGAGAGAAGCGATGTGTCATAAAACTTCCCGTAGCTTTAGAATATCATCCTGGCAGGTCTGCTTCAGGCTTTGATTGTATATTACACTGGCAGGGTGATAAAGCGGGAAGATCATCAGCTTCTTTTTTCCAATTTTTTCATATGCAGGCCTGCCATGCATTTCTCCGATGTTTACAGAAAAATCGCCCATAACCGCTCGCAGCGGCACATTCCCGAGGGTTACAACGCAGGCCGGGCTGATTAGCTCTATTTCTTTGAGCAAAAACACTCTGCTCGATATTATTTCGTCCCTGGTGGCCGGTCGGTTTGACAATCTTCCTGTCTTTGGACTGACCTTGGACAGCCTGTACTTAATAGCATTGGTGATGTATATTTCATCTCGGCTGATTCCTGCAAGCTGAAGAAATTCATCCAGATTTTTCCCTGCTGCTCCTGAAAAAGGGCGGGAAAGCTTTACCTCTTCACGACCTGGTGCCTCACCTATCAGAAGAAGCTTGGGTTCAGTGCAGCCGCATCCGAATACAAACTCATTGCCGGCAAACTTATCGGCATATTCCTTATATAAATTCGAAAGCTGTTGATTTACCATGGTTTTAACTGTCCTCCAGAAATGATACTCCCTATAAGGGCTAGCCATTGATTGTATTGATTTGATTTGCCTTGATTGCCCTGGTTGCCTTGGTTGCCTTGACTGCATTACCTATATTAATCTCATCTAGTTATCTGCGCTAATTTCATCTATGTAGCTGCATTAATCTCACTTAGCTTAGCCCTGACCTTCTTCATGTCCTCAAAGAGCAGCACTTTCTTGGACGCATCCCGCAGTAAGGCAGCCGGATGAAATGTAGGCATTATCCAAAAGCCCTTGCGCTCGATCCACCGCCCCCTGATTTGTGTAATCTTCGCAGTTTTATCGATGACATATTTCATTGCGGTAGAACCCATGCACACCATAATCCTCGGCCTGATTAGGGCAACCTGATTTCTCAGCCAGGGCAGGCAGCTCAAAGCCTCATCATCTGTCGGAGTTCGGTTTGAAGGGGGACGACACTTGATAACATTGCATATATAGTATTCATCTTCATCGAACATTAAGCCTGACAGAAGCAGATCAAGCAATTTTCCTGCCGCACCCACGAAGGGCTTCCCCTGCTCGTCCTCCTGCTTTCCCGGCCCCTCACCGATCAGCATCAGCGAGGCCGTCCTTGATCCGCGTTCGATAACTATATTTGTCCTGGTTTTCCCAAGTTCACATTTCATGCAGGCAGTGCACTTGTCCTCAAGCTCTTTCCACCCCAGCATATTGAATCTCTTCCCCCTAATCTAATCCTTCTAATACAACTACCTGACGATAATCCCGAAAGCATTAATTCCCAACGTTTCCAGCCGGATATGCCTTCATATATAGCTGCTAAAACTCACTATTCCATATGCTCAATATTTTCAAAACCCTTCTTCGCTTCGGCTCTGGGTTCGCCATGCTTCACCAGCATCATGAAGAAGAAGGCAAGCACCATCGATACGCTGGCATATATGAAGAGGTACCTGTCCCCGATAATATCCTTCAAATAGCCAAAGAGTATTGGGCTGACAATAGCTGCCAGCATGGAAAAGAAGTAGTAATAGCCGGTATACTTTCCAATCCCCTTGTTTGGCGTCATTTCAACCACCATTGGGTAAGAATTAATGTTAATCAGCGCCCAGCTGACACCACCAATGGCAAGCAGAATATATAGCAGATTTGAGTTGCTGCCGCCCACAAAGTTGGCACCAAGAAATACTGCAAGCAAGGCGACAATGCCTATCAAGATAGTTCTCTTCCTGCCTATCTTTGTGGCTAACAGACCCGATGGAATCGAAAAAACGACCAGCATAGCCGAGAAAACCGCCAGCATAAAAGAGGATTGGCTCTTGTCAATGAAAAGAACCAGCTCGCCATAGGTTGAAAAGAAGGTTTCCACTGCATTGTATCCTGTAAACCAGAAGAAAATGGCGAGAAGCAGGAAAATCAAGCTTAAGCCTACACCACTCTCCTTTTCCACCTCAACCGTCCCGGTTTCATTTTTATCATGAACGTCATCTGCGATTTCCTTTGGCTCATGCACGAATAAATACATAACAATAATAGTCACGATCATGATTGCTGAACCCGTTGCAAATGGCAGATATTCATTAAGCTGGAAAAGGAAACCGCCAATCAGGAAGGCGATAACAGCACCGACGCCGCCCATGAAATTGATGACGCCGTTTGCCTTACTGCGCAGCTTTCGAGGCGTAAAATCAGGCATCAGCGCTACTGTAGGTGCCCTGTAAATGCTCATAAAAAAGTTCATGGCGATGACCGTTATCATAAGCGGAATCAAAGCCATCCTCGTAACAGGAATTAAAATAAAGGCCAGCGCAGAAAGGGGAATTCCAACCAAAAGAAATGGCATCCTTCTGCCATATCTTGTATTTGTCCGATCGCTTAATGCGCCGAAAACCGGCAGAAATATTACAGCGAATATATTATCGATTGTCATAACAGCACCTACAGAGACTCCGGATAAGCCCAAGTCCTTCAGGTAGATAGGCATCGCAATGTTGTAGATGCCCCACACAATACTGACGGTAAAAAACCCAAGACCGATTAACATGGTATTCTTATAATTTAGCTTCATCTTCGCCCTTACCTCCCATTTCATTCGCTATTTTTATCGCAATATCAGGAACATTGGTTATAATTCCGTCAACTCCCGCCTGAACCATAGCCTTAATCTGCTCAGGCTGGTCAACAGTGAAGGGGTTCACCATAATACTATTAAGCTTGCAGCCTCTCATCACTTCAGGGACAATATTGTAAAAAAGAGGGTGTATGGCAATTGCACCGATACTGCGAGCATATTTCCAGGGTTCATAAAGACCGGCCATATATAGAGGTGCAGTTTTTATTTCAGGATCGATTTTGCGTATCTCCACAAGGCTGTAGTGGTTGAAGGATGATATGATTGTGCGGTTGGTGAGCTTATGCTTTCTTATTGCAGAAGCCACAGCCTGCTCAATGCCCGGATAAAAAACAGGTCCATTTTTGATTTCAACGTTCAACAGCCCATCCCATCCGGCTATCAGCTGTAGCAGTTCATCAAGCTCGGGTATTCTCTCGTCCTTGAATTCAGGTGAAAACCATGAGCCAAAATCCAGCGACTTAAGCTCGTCAAAGGTCTTATCCCTTATCAGACCCTTCCCATTGCTGGTCCTGTCTACCTTCTCATCGTGTGTGGCCATAAGGTGTCCATCCGCGCTTAGATGTACATCTGTCTCAATGCCTCCGGCCCCAAGCTCCAATGCCCTCCTAAAAGCTGCCATCGTATTCTCAGGCGCCTGCCTGGAGGCTCCTCTGTGTGCAATGATCACAGGTTTTCTGATATCCGTCACCCCTTCCACATTAGGGCATTTTGCGACATCGCAAAAGCCTTTATGCTGCTAATTGCGCAGACTAATTACAGGCGCCGGTATACGGCCGCCCCTCTTTACGAATTCACTGCTTCCAAAGCTGTTCAGGCTCATTACGGGGCCTGTCCCCAGTAACCCGCCGAATTCCACCATGTCTCCCGCCACCTTACCCGGTGCAGGTATGATTCTGACAGCGGTAGTTTTGCTATTCACCATCCCAATTGCCATCTCGTCTGCAATAATTGCGGATATAGTATCTGCCGTGGTATCTCCGGGCACAACAATCATGTCCAGGCCTACAGAACAAACGCAGGTCATAGCTTCCATATTAAACGCTCCCTGCCATCCATCTTATTAGAACTATATCAAACTGGGCATCAAAATACAATAAAAAAGAAGTGCCGATGTCACTCTATGCCACAAGTCAGGCACTTCTTTTTACAATAGATTGCAACAGTATATCTGCTTATTTGTGGTACCCTTTAATTGCATACGTTTTTCCCCAACTGCTCAGTCATCCTCTTCAATGACGATCAACTCAACCTCTCCGCCTAACTGGAACCCCGTATCCGTGTACAAGTAAATCGTTCCGGATGCCTTATTCCACAGCTGTGTAAGCTTTACAACTTTAAAATCCCCGGATTCATCTATTTTATAAATGTTGATATCCTCCGATAAGGTATATGTCCTTTGATTGACCCTTATCCTATCCTGATTGAGTGCCTGAATTGTAGTTGCTTTCGTATCGGGAACCGTCTCCGCAATAATATCGGTGATTGAGTTACCAGACATGGAAACCATTACAACAGTATCCACATTGATGTGATAATCACAGGTGTATACTGCGTTTTTACCATTTACGGTAATAGTGTACCTATACTCTTTATCCTCCTCACCCGGCACTTCCACCTTTTCGCAGGACCTTATATAACCAAGAGAATACTCGTCAGTTTTAATGTTATTCACAAAGATGACATTAATATCCTCGAAAATGCCGGACCTATTAAAATAGATCACCTTGCCCGACGGCAAAGTCCCGGATGGCATCTGGGACCAACTGACAAGATCAGCCTGAGCATCCGCTTCCGAATCCTCCGCGTCAGAGACAAGGCTGAATATTTTTACATTTCCGGTCACATCATTGCTGTAGGTCTTAGTTCCATATAGTATTCTTCTATTTCCCTTGTCTATTGTCATGGGAAGAGAAGTATCGTATGTGGGCAAAGTCAGCTTAACCGTGCCATCATCCTCTATGATATATTTAACTACCTTTCCTTTCATGGAGGATGCATTTGTATTTGTTTCGAAGGTTTTAACCGCTCTATTCGTCAATAACAGCTTTACGTACCTTAACCTTTCATTCGAAGTCTTATTTGTAGAAGCCACTGTATAGTTCTCAACGGAGTAATTCATGACAAATGCGAAATCTGAATTATCCTCGAAAGTTGCACGCTCTATATCCACCACCTTACCCTCGCGACCAAGAAGCAGCGTTACAGCATCATCCAGAACAAGTGAATCGCTACCGCTTAATTTGTTGATATTAAAGCTACTATCCAGTTCATATTCCTTGCTGTCGACCTGAATACTCAGCGGAGTAAATTTGTTGGGCAATATCCCGGTGATGGATCCGGTAATCTGATTATCTATTACAAGGACGTATTTATTTGCTCCTGATTTATCCGAAACCTCGTATACCACGTTGTAGTCCTCTATGTCTTTAGCCTTAATTGATTCCCCGTTTATTACGACGGCAGGGTCGGTATTATTGTTGACAGAGTTTTTTACAATGCTCAGCTTCCCGCTCAGATCAATAGTTCCAAGCTTTTTATTCTTCAAAGCCGATTTATAGTACACTTGTGGTCTGCTATATTCGGAATACATGGTTGCAGATGTCAGCTCTGACGCCTCGGCCAGTGTTTTTGCGGCAGCTTGTTCACCGGAAGGCTGCTTTACCTTTGTATCCAGCAAAGCATCAACCATCTGTGCCATTGCCCATCTGGGCACTCCGCCGTCGGTGCTTAAAGAGATCCCATCAGTTAATCCAAGAGCCCTTGCCTTATCCAAATAATTTCTAGGCCATACGCCCGAAATATCGGCATCTGAATAACTTAATACCCTAATCATTCCAGTAACAGCCTGCGCATAGGTAACTGGATCTTCCGGACGGAATTTGCCGTCTGCAAGGCTTGCCATATACCCCTTATCAACGCACACATTAATATATCCGTTGTATTTATTGTCGGCAGGCACATCAGAATAAACCGCCCTACCCATCATAATTTCTGCCTCGTCGCTTAGACCGCCGGCTATAACAATCAATCTGGCAAATTCTTCTCTAGTGACGGCTTGATTAGGGCTAAAACTATTGTTGCCCGTATCCTCAATTAATCCAAGAGATGTGACCCTTTCAACAGCTTCAGTATAGTCTGCATCCTTCGGCAAATCCTTATATGTGGCGAATGTCGAGCCGGAAAGTGTCAATATTGATAAAACTATAACCAACGCTACTATTCTTTTCATTGTAATACCTCCGTTTTTATGTGTTAAGCCTTATATATTTTCTACTCAAATCTCAATGCTTCTATTGGGTTTAGGTTAGCGGCTTTAACAGCAGGAAACATTCCAAACGCAACGCCTACCAGTAGCGATACCCCAAAGGACATAGCCATCCAGAATGCCGAATATGCTTCGGGTACTATATTGAGGCCTCCGTATACAAACTTAATTATACCTGCACCGACCAGGACACCTATTATGCCGCCAACGCCTGTTATCATAATCGATTCGATTAGGAACTGAACCAGTATATTTCTTTTCTTTGCTCCAATGGCTTTCCTGATGCCAATTTCCCTTGTTCTTTCCGTCACCGACACCAGCATGATGTTCATAATTCCAATTCCTCCGACCACAAGCGATATGGCTGCGATTCCGCCCAGCATTGCCATCATTGTGCCTGTTACTTCATCAAGCGTCTCCAGCATCTGCTCCGAGTTTGTCACCCTGTAGGCATTTTCGTTTTTATATACGTTCAGCAAAAATTCTTCAAGCTTTTCCACCACTATGTCGATTTCTGCGGTATCTGCAGCCATAACTGAAAAATTCCTGATGCTTGTGTCCCTTCCAATACGCTGTGCTACCGTCACAGGAGTAATAATAGTATCATCCTGTGTACTTGTTTGGCCCGATTCCAGCTCTGTCAGAACACCAACGACAGTGAAAATATTCCCGTTAATTTTAATCTTCTGTCCAAGAGGATTTTCCTCCGGGAAAAGGGTATTGACTACTGCTGTTCCGATTACTGCAACTCTTGATCTTCCTGTCAAATCGCTGTCTAGCAAGAATCTTCCTGATGAAATGGGTCTACTGTTAATCTCCTCATACTCCGGCGAAGTACCCATAATGGAAGTCGTTGTTGTGCTTAGTGAACCATTTTTTACAGTTGCTCCGTTAATACTAAGCTGTGGTGCGACTCCGCTTATGATATCGCTGTTTTCGTTAGTAAATCCTTTAAAGTCATCATAATCGACACTTCGATTACTACCCCTGCCCGTAATTGTGATTTGGACAAGATTTGTCCCCATACTGGACAAAGTATCAGTGATGTTTTTTGTGGTGCCCTGTGCATACCCCACAGCTGCTATAACCGCTACAACGCCAATAATAACACCCAGCATAGTCAGGAAGGATCGCCCCTTATTACTCAGAATGCTTTTAATCGCCATCTTATATGCTTCCAAAAATCCCACTTAGCCCGCCTCCCTGTCTTCGCTGATTTGCCCATCAATAATTCTAATGACCCTTTGCGCCTGAGCGGCAATATCATTGTCATGGGTTATTAAAACAATTGTGTTGCCCCTGTCATGCAGATCATGCATGATTTTCATAATTTCCTGTCCTGACTTAGAATCCAAATTTCCGGTGGGCTCATCTGCTAATAATATCGGTGCGTTACTGACCAATGCTCGTGCAATGGCAACCCTTTGCTGCTGACCCCCGGAAAGCTCATTGGGCTGATGCTTTACCCTGTCTGCGAGGCCTACTGCTTCCAACGCCTCTACAGATCTTTGGTGCCGCTCCCTTTGGCTGACCCCCTGATACACCAGAGGAAGCTCGACATTTTCAATTGCATTCAGTTTCTTTATAAGATTGAAGCCTTGAAATATAAAACCTATGTTTGTATTTCTTATCTCAGCCAGTTGGTTGTCATCCATATGGCTAACCTCATTCCCGTCCAGAACATAGCTTCCTGATGTAGGCACGTCAAGGCACCCAAGTATATTCATCAGCGTGGATTTGCCCGAGCCGGACGGACCAACAATAGCAACAAATTCATGCTCCCTGATTTTCAGTGAAATGTCCGTGAGCGCAGCAACGCTGTTTTCACCCATCCTATAGGTTTTGTAAATCTCTTTTAATGTAATCATCTCATCCATTTTAGAATCCCCCCGGTCCACCTGACGGCATGCCACCTGATGGCATACCGCCGGACATGAATCCGCCGCCTTTCCTGACTCCCTGTTCATTGGTCGTGGTCATGGCTGAAGCTGTGCTGGTCTTTGGCAGTACTATTACCTGACCTTCCGTCAAGCCGCTGATTATTTCTATATATGTATCATTGCTTATTCCTGTTTCTACTAATACCATAGTGGCGCCATCATAGTAGGACTCGGTATTTTTTCTTCCTGCCATTCTTGAGCTGCTTCCCTGTGCACCCGCTCTCTGACCGGAAAAATTCCGGGTCTGTGATGATGCTCCTTGGGCGGGCATGTCAGAAGACCCTGCGTTATTTTGAGCAGGCATACCAGGTGCACCGTTCCGGGTATCTGCGCCGGATGTACCATCGCCGGATGCATCTGTGCTTGCCTTCCCCCGTGACCTATCCGGTCGCTCCATTCCTTCAGACATAGCCGGTAATCCCTGCTCCGTCGAAGGACTCTGACCAGCTTGATAAGCCCTACTAACAGAATCAGTCTGCTCACCCTGTCCCGTCTGTCCTTCACCGGTTGCACTCTTCACATAAACGAAGCTCTTATCTCCAATCTTTGTTACAGCCTCTACCGGGACCATTAGAACATCTGATTTGTTGCTGATAAATATTTCCGCATCGATATTCATCCCTGTCTTCAGCTTTCCTGCGGCATTCTCATCGACTGCGACAGTAACAGGGTATGTGGTAACACCATTTGAACTGGTTCCCTCCATGGCAACCTTGCTTACCTTACCGGTCAAGGGCTCAGCTTCAGTCTCTTCAAGGGCTTCTGCCGTGATTTCGACCTGCTGTCCAACCTCTATTTGTGAAATATCCAGCTCATCAATAGATATCGAAAACTCCAGATGGCTCATATCAGACAGGATTGCAAGGGTATCACCCTGTTTAACTGTATCTCCTTCATTGGCCGACCCCATTTTGGTAATAGTTCCGTCAAAGGGAGCCACAATGGTGTAATAACCAAGCTGTTTTTCTTTAATTTCAAGCTGTGATTGGAGATTATCCATTTTTATATCATTTGTCGATGTCGTAAGAAGCAGATCATCATTTTCCAGCTTTATCAAGGTTTCTCCGGCATCGACATATTCATTTTCCCTTATGTTAATTTGTGACACTGTTCCACCGGCATCGCTTTTAAGGATGCTCTTATTCACATACTCCAGTCCGCCGCTGTTTACGCTTTCAAGTGTAAGATCATTTACTGATAAGGCACCTGTTACAACCATGCCCTCTGTCAAGGATCCCGGATTGTTAACTGTTATCTCAAGGTTGTACTGATCCCCTCCTGTCAGGGTTGTATAAGGCTTACTGCTTTTGTATGTAACTGTTCCCTCTAAGGAAACCATCAGATCAGGTACATAAATCTTAGCAGCCTGCCCAATAGCTATATCAGCCACACCCTCGCCGTTGAACAGAAGATTTACCTTCAGGCTGGAAGTGTCTGTTATCGTCAGCAGGGCACCGCCTTTATTGATGCTGTCGCCCTGTTTTATGTTAATATTTGTTACCAGACCGCTGAAAGGGGCACTCACCGTCAGGCCTTTTACGCTTTTTGCCGTACTGTTGAGCGTGAGCTTCATTTGCTCTATGCTGTTTTTAGTATCTTCAATTTCCAGTAGCGCATCTGTATTATCGAGTACAAACAATATATCTCCCTCTTTTATCTGATCCCCTTCCTCACAATTAATCTGCTGCAGCGTTGACGTTACCTTCGGCGACAACTCACTGCGATAAGATGAGATAACCGGGGCAGAGCCTGTGATGCTGTCAATCAAAGTGCCCCTGACGACAATTGATGTTCTTTGTTCAACTGCGTCCCCCGAATCAGCATTTCTTGCCCTGACAAATACGAAAACTCCACCTATAAGAAGAACAGCAGCAAGACTTAATATAATAATTTTTTTCACCGACTTCTTTTTCTTTGGAACCTTAATATTGGTATCCACAATAACATTACTCATTATTTGGCCTCCTACAGGACTATTTGATAGCATTTTGCAACATTCTTATCCGCCGTCAATGCTATCCCGAACTAATATTTGGCAACTAAAAAGCCTTGACCTTCTTTAATTTTTTCATAGAAAGCTTAATTATTTCTTAAATAAAAGGCCTGTAGGATACAATATTTGTAAACAAATTGTGAACTCTATGCTCTAACTAAGTCTACCCGAAGTGTGTTTCCATCAGTGCAGCAGTTTCTTCACGGTCATAGATGAAGTACCATTTGCCCTTGATCATACGGCTTGTTCCCGGTAGCGTAAGCGTTTGAATATCATCGCTCCTAACCTTAACCACACTTTTTATGTAGTAGGTAATATCTGAAATTTCTATATTTGTCTCTACATACTGCCTTAGTATTTCAAATATTTCAGCTGTCTTCGAAAGTGTTCGTATGTTCAGCTTCTGCCTGACCAGTGCCTTCATGAAATCCTGCTGCATTTTTATTCTGCCAATATCGCCCTCTGTATAGCCCTGCCCCTTTGTGTTTCCCTTCCTGTACCGCACCAGCTGCTCCGCCTTCTTGCCGTTGAGCACCTGCAGACCTTTTTTGAGATGAATGTGCAGATTTTGTGTGGGATCATCATAGTTCATGTTGAAGGGCACATAGAATTCAACTCCGCCGAGGGTATCGATAATTTTTCTGAATCCTTTAAAATCGACTGTAATATAATAATGAACCGGAAGACCGGTAATTTCCGTCAGTTCTTTAGCAATTCGTTTTTCTGCGCCTTTGGAATACAGTGCATTTATTCTCTCATAGGCTCCCTCCGACACAACTCTTGTATCTCTGGCTACGGATATAATGCTTAGGTGCGAGGAGGAAGGGACGAAGTGTAAAAGCATTATCACATCACAGCGTGTCTCGTCCCCATCCAATCCTAAGACCATTAAATTGACTGGGTTTTCCTCAGTTGCGCTGCTTTCAACGTTGCCAAGCAAATGCTTTGCCTGTCCTAATGTATTATCATAGCTTATAGGGCTCGGCATACCCCTTTGATTCGTATCTTCAGAAAAATATTGAATATAGAGCCCATTTGCAAACAGGGCAAGCAATATTATGATGCTGATTACAAAAATGCTTTTGGTACCTTTCATGTAATACCTCGAGGTGCACAGTCTTATATGCCGGTATAGGTTTATTATGCACGGCGGCGATTTTTTAATGCAGAATAAACTGCAGTGCAGTATTTCAGATTTATTAAAGGATTGCTGTGGTAGAATGTAAGGGGACAGTTCTGTCAAAGAGCTGTGCCGAGAACTGTCCCCTTTTGATAGTTTGGGCTTGGGACGGTTCTGTACAATATTTGGAGGAAAGCTGTGATATAGTGCGAATTCTGATTGTAGAAGATGAAATACATCTTGCAGAAGCTTTGGCACATATATTAAGGAAAAACAATTACACCGTGGATACCGTTAATGATGGTCTGTCAGGGTTGGATAATGCTCTGACGGGCATTTATGATTTAATCGTGTTGGATATAATGCTACCTAAAATGGACGGAGTCAGCGTTCTAAAGGAATTGAGGAAAAGTGATGTCTCAACACCTGTAATTATCTTAACTGCTAAAAGTGAAATTTCCGACAGAGTTGCCGGTTTGGACAGCGGAGCTGATGACTATTTAGCAAAGCCCTTTGCAACAGAAGAATTACTGGCCAGGATAAGAGCAGTTTCCAGACGCAAGGGCGAAATACAGCCGGATCAAACGCTCAAGTATGGCGATATCGAACTGAATACAGCTACACTGAAGCTTTCAACATCAGTAAAGGGGATAAAGCTTATATTGAAGGAATCTGAATTGCTGGAGCTTCTAATCCTTCGCAATCGTGCCGTTACATCCAAAGAATTAATTATTGAAAAGCTCTGGGGTTTTGATTCAAATGCAGAGTACAACAATGTCGAGGTGTATATTTCTTTTTTGCGCAAAAAGCTTGTATACCTTGATTCATCAGTTGTCATCAACACAGTCCGAGGTGTAGGATATGTATTGGAGGTGAAGGAATAGTGTTCAAAAAGCTCCGGAATCGGTTTCTCCTGCTGAATATGTTGATTATATCCGTAATGATGTTCATTGCTTTTTTCTCTATCTACATGATTACTTCTAGAAACGTCCATAATAGAGTTTCGGCTGATCTGCGCAGGATGTCTGAATTTGGGTTCAGGCAGGAGAGAACACCCGGATTTCATCCCTCTATCAGCAACGGCTCACAGCCTCGGGATCTTGCCCCGCCTTTTGTAAATGATGACACTTTTCCGGAGCGTTCTGTTTCGTTTTTTGTTACAACGGATAAGGATTGGAATATCTCAGGATTTTCGTCTGCATTCGAAGCAGATAAAGAGTTTTATGAAAGGGCAATAAGAATTGTAGAGGCTCGAAACAAAGAAACCGGACGTTTCAGGCTGGATAGCGGCAATTGGTCATATTTAACGGCTTCCAATCCCGACGGCTATAAAACTGTTTTTCTGGATATTACTCCACAGCAGGCTATCCTTACGTATTTGATTTATACCTTTTTAACGGTTGCACTAGTTATGCTGTTTATAATATTTATTATCAGCAGATTCTTTGCTAATAAAGCCATCCAGCCTGTAAAGAATGCCTTTGACAGGCAGGAGCAATTCATAGCTGATGCTTCTCATGAGTTAAAAACGCCTCTGGCAGTAATTAACACAAATGTGGATGTCCTGCTGGCTAATAGTGAAGATAGCATAGATAAGCAGTCTAAGTGGCTTCACTACATTAAATCCGAATCAGAAAGAATGTCAAAGTTGATAAATGACCTTCTTTACCTGACAAATATGGATCACTCAAATAATAAAACTATATATGCTGTTTTTAATCTTAGCGAAGCTGTTGAAAATATTATCCTGACCATGGAAGCAGTAGTCTATGAACACGGTCTGTCCCTCGAATATGATTTGGAGCCGGGTTTGCAAGCCTACGGCAATAGCGAGCAGATACGTGAGATAGTAATGATTCTTCTGGATAATGCTGTTAAGTATACAAATACAAATGGCCTTGTGGCAATATCCCTTAAAAAGCAACATAATGAAGGGGTTCTGGCTGTTACCAATACCGGAGAGGGAATTGCCGAGGATCAAATAGACAAGATTTTCGATAGGTTTTATCGAACGGATAAATCCCGCTCACGCACGTTGGGATGTTACGGCCTGGGGCTGCCAATTGCCAAGGCAATAATTGAAGAACATGGAGGAAGATTGACCGCTAAAAGTGTTGTTAATGACAAGACAGTTTTTTCAGTTGTGCTGCCTCTCAAGGCTTGAACTGTTTTTATAAAATCATGATAAGGATAATTTTGCAGAATGAAGATACCGGAATTTATTTCAAGCTTGCTTAAAACAAAAACCGCAGGGCAGATTATACGCTATCTTATAACAGGCTTTTGCTCTGCGGCAATCGAATTCTCATTGCTCTTCCTGTTCATAGAGTATGTAGGGCTGTCGGTCATTGTCTCAAACTCCCTAGCCCTTTCAATCATCTTTTGGTTCAATTTTTTAGTGAACAGGTTCTGGTCATTTAAGTCGAAGATGAAGCTAGGCAAACAGCTTGGAATGTACCTGCTGCTGTTTTTATTCAATCTGGGCGCATCAGACTTAATTATGCATCTGCTGACAGACAGGCTTTCAATGCAATATTTGCTGGCAAAGGTATTTGCCGTGGGAGCTGTGGTGTGCTGGAACTTCGTCATTTATAAAAAGGTAATCTATAAATAAAAAGCCTCACTTAGTGAGGCAATTTCACAAGGAAACCGATTTTGCTTCGCAAAACAAAAAAGCCTCACTGGGTGAGGCAATTCAATCGGTAGATTATGCCGCCTTCGGCGGATAATCTTTGGTGGAGGGAGATGGATTCGAACCATCGAAGTCGCTGACAACAGATTTACAGTCTGCCCCCTTTGGCCGCTCGGGAACCCCTCCGTATTTTATCTGCGCCGTGTTTCTAATCGGCGCAAGATATATAATACATTAGACCGCGCAGCTTTGTCAAGCATAAAAATCTTATTCTTCTCAAGCATAATTTCCCCTAGGTTTCTGACGGTCAAGTATCGCTCAAAATTCAAATGGAGAATGCATATAATTCAAATCATGATAGACAATGATATAATATCCTCATTCATGAGGATATTATATGCTTCCGGCGGAATTTGCGCACAGCTGAAATTTTGCCATCCCTGCGTAATTGTGTAAAACGGCGATGCGCAATTATATCCTGAATTCTTCGATTTCATGATATAATAAAGATAAAAAGCAAGGTAGAAAGAGTACAAGAATGAAGGACAAAGAAAGCTCAACCACAGCTACAGATAATAAGACTCGCCAACCCGGCAGAATGCAGGAAATTTTAGCCGTGTTAAAGCGCCATAATATAA
>CAYOKA010000019.1:0-24641 GCA_964404395.1 uncultured Oscillospiraceae bacterium
ATAAAGGAATTATACATTACACGATAGGGCAGAGGAAGGGGCTGGGTAATACCTTTGGGAAGCCAATGTTTGTCGTTGCAATTAGGCCGGAGGATAATACCGTTGTGCTCGGCGATAAAAATGATGTGCTTTCATCTGAATTGACAGCATCCGATGTGAACTTTATTTCAATAGCAAATCTAGCCGGCGAAATGAAGGTTAAGGCGAAAATTCGCTATTCTGCCAGGGAAGCCGATGCACTGCTGGCTCCTTTGGATGGTGGTCGTGTCCGTGTAACTTTTGATGAGCCTCAGCGCGCGATAACACCGGGTCAGTCGGTAGTTTTCTATATTGGAGAGGATGTTGTCGGCGGAGGAGTAATTGATTAGCCGTATGATGTCTCCAAACGCTGACATAAGGCTTATGCCATTATCCATTTTAATTATTGATATTAGCATATGTCATTATAATGGGTCAAACACAGGCTTTCTATTCTCAAAATGTACAGTATACCTAAATCCGGCATCTCGCAGCATCTGGGCGTAGTATGTAAATCTAACGCCGATATTTTCTGGCTTGTGTGCATCAGAGCCAAGGCAGATTAGCTCTCCTCCCAGCTGACGGTAACGTCTAAGAACCTCGAAGTCATATTCTATATCCGGTGGGTTTTTTCTATATGTTCCTGTATTAAGTTCAAAGCCGCGTCCCTGACTAACCAGTTCAGTTAAGATTGCATCGAGAATATCTTTGTGTTCTGCATATCTTAACATCCTGTCATCATAACAGGCATATCGTATGATGTATTCGAAATGTGCAACCATATCAAAAGATTTGAAGGTTTTTATCATTGTATAAATCTTTTGCAGATATAGCTGATATGCTTCATGCTTTGTCTTTCCCTTATAGTATTCTCTCCTGTAAGGATCAAAGCCATCTATGATATGAACGGCCGCCAACACATAGTCAAATGGATAGCTAGTGACAACTTTTAATGAATCCTCAAGGACATGAGGCTGTATACCAACCTCTACACCATGAAGTATCTTTAATTTATTTGAGTATAATGACTTTACAGCTTCCATTTCAGAAAAATAATCGTCTATATTTAAAACGAATTCCTCTTCGGGATAATCATAATCCAGATGATCAGTGAATACAATACCGTCAAGTCCAAGACCAATTGCTGTTTCACAGGCTATTGACGGATTCATTATACTATCTGTTGAAAATTTTGTGTGCATGTGACAATCAAACATGTTGCGACCTCCTTAATCCAATCTATAATAGATTAGCATTGATAATTATCAAAATCAAGGAAATGCCTATCTAGTTCACAAAAAGGAAAAGATGGTATATAATAAATTGATTGAAATGACTCCTAATACTTAATAATAGGACATTAATAAGATAATACTACACGCAGGAGGATGCAAAAAATGGACGAAACAAAAACAGAAGGACAGAAGCTGCAGGAAAAGCTTTTCTTCAAGCAACAGACCATATGGGAAACAGCGACTGAAGCTGAAATAAAAAAGAGCTTTGATTTTAGTGAGGAGTATAAGGACTTTTTGGATAGTTCAAAGACTGAGAGGGAATTTATCGCAAATGCAAAAAAGCTAGCCGATTCTATCGGATTCGTTCCGCTGGATGATCTTATAAAGAAGAATGCAAAGGTGATGCCGGGTACAAAGGTTTATTACATTAATCGTTTTAAATCCGCCGTATTTGCAGTAATCGGTAAAAGTCCAATTGAGAATGGTGTCAACATTCTCGGCTCACACGTTGATTCGCCTCGCATCGATCTTAAGCAGAATCCGCTTTATGAGGATACCGGGCTGGCATTCTTCAAAACCCATTATTATGGTGGTATTAAGAAATATCAATGGCTTACCATCCCTCTTGCCATTCACGGAATTGTGATCAAGGGCGATGGCACGCCGGTTGAGATTGTTATTGGCGAGGAGGAGGACGATCCTATTTTCAATATAACAGATTTGTTGCCCCACCTTGCAAAAGAGCAAATGCAGAAGAAGATGAGCGAAGCCGTCACAGGGGAAGGCCTGAACCTCTTATTGGGCTCCATCCCGTACAATGATGAAAAAGTGAAAGAAAAGGTTAAGCTGAATATTCTTAATATGCTCAATAAAAGATACGGTATTGTTGAGGAAGATTTTCAATCTGCCGAGCTTGAGATCGTGCCGGCTCAAAAGGCCAGGGACGTTGGTTTTGATAAGAGCATGGTAGGAGGGTATGGACAGGATGACAGAGTGTGTGCTTATCCTGCTCTTAAAGCAGTGTTGGACATTGAGATTCCGGAGCGGACCGCCATATGCCTTTTGACGGATAAAGAGGAGATAGGAAGCATGGGAAATACCGGAGCACAATCGAATCTGCTACAGGATTTCCTGGCCAATCTAATTGCTCTTAGCACTGATAATTACTCTGATTTGAAGGTTCGCTCATGCCTTTCAAAGTCAAAAATGCTATCTGCCGATGTCAACGCAGCAGTGGACCCCAACTATGAGAGCGTATATGAGAAAAGGAATGCCACATATCTTGGCCGCGGAATCGTATTGCAAAAATATACCGGTTCCAGAGGAAAATATGATTCCAGTGATGCCAGCGCCGAATTCATAGGGGAGGTCAGAAAGCTCTTTAACGATAATAAAATAGCATGGCAAACAGGCGAGCTTGGAAAGGTAGATGAAGGTGGGGGAGGGACAATCGCACAATACGCGGCAAACCTCGGCATTGACGTACTGGATTGCGGTATTCCTGTGCTTTCCATGCATTCGCCCTTTGAAATTACCAGCAAGGTCGACATTTATACCACATACAGCGCATACAAGGTGTTTTGTGGACTAAAATGATTTGATGTAGTTTGCATAGAAGTAAAGCAATTTTAGCCCGGTTCCATGAGCCGGGTTCTTTTTTTTAAAGGCTTTTGCGGTTGCATTTTATGATTATGGATCCTGATCCGATCCTGTTATAGATGTTTCAGCATTTGACGGGTTGTCTTCCTCTGAAGAACCTGACTGTGTATTATTAGCAGTTACTGCTGGTTTGGGGGCAGTAGGCCCTTTCATTTTCGTATAAGAATCTCTTAAATCCACATCAACTGTCACGAAGGAATCCTCACCGGGAAACCTTTCCGCCATGAGAGCCCTGGACTCCTTAACATCACACAGATAATACCATGGTGATGCATCATAGTTCTCGCCGGGCATTTGTAGAAAATTAACGTTTTCAATACTAAATTTGCTAACGAAACCGGTTAATCGGACAACTTCGTTTAGAGTAAAGTTTGTCTCCACACTGTCAAATATAGTGTTTATGACGCTGGTAAGCTTAGGAAGATACTGAATACTAAGCTTTTGCCTCATTAATTCCTTAAGGAAGTTTCTTTGTGCCTCTGTCCTTTTAATATCGCTTCCATCATAATACTTCCTGACTTCCTTATTCCATCTGTTAGGCTTGCGAAAACGCACGTATTGCTCTGCCTGAGAGCCGTTTAGTGTTTGTTGTCCCTTTTTAAGGTGGATGTGCAGGTTTTGTGTCGGATCATCATAGTCCAAATCAACTGGGATATAGTAATCGACGCCTCCGAGCAATTCAATAACCTCTCTGAAGGCTGCTGTATCAATAAACACATAATACTTTATATTGACATCAAGCAATTCTGACACCGTTTTTGCTGCCAGGTCAACGCCTCCGCTTGGGTAAGCGTAATTTATTTTCCGTTCCACCTTCTTAATTTTGACCATGGTATCACGGGGGATAGACATAATGTTAATCTTCATCGATTCCGGATCAAAATTAGCCAACATCATCGTATCAGAGTTTTTACTAACTTTATCTCCGCCAAGTAATAGAATATTGAAAGGCCGTTTACTCTGTACCAGGGGCTGAAAAATGCTGTTAATTGATTTGTCGGAGGAAAGTGCGACAACTTCGGTATCAGCCAAATTAAGATTAACATAATATAGTATTCCTGAGCCAAGTAAAAACAACACTACAGACACTATTACAGTTAAATTAAAATAAAACTTGCGCAAATCCATTTATAGTTAACCTCATAACTCTCATTTAATCTCTCATACGTGGTAGCTTTAGCATAAGCAAATCGCCAGTTTACATTAGTTTCGACCGGTAGCGTTAAAAAATTGTTCCAAGACAGCTTTTTACAACAATGCTTTAATTATAATGAACTTTATTTCATAAGTAAACAATCAACTTTTCATCCGCCATCTTTATCAAAATCAGCAAGGGGATTACTGTCAACAGCATTCTTTAGCTGCTTACTATCTAAATGGGTATAAATCTGCGTAGTGGAGATGCTTTCATGGCCAAGCAGCTCCTGCAAAGCTCTGATATCTACATTTCCGTACTTGTACATCAAGGTTGCGGCGGTATGGCGCAGCTTATGAGTAGAATAGCGCTCGGTATCCAAGCCTGCAGCCTTTATATACTTCTTTACAATTTTCTGTACTGATTCCTTGCTGATACGCTGCTTGCGGGCACTTATGAATAGTGCGTTCCTATCCTTAACCCCATCCCTGGGACGATCCTTCATATAATCCTGCAAAGCCTTTATACATGCGTTGTTTAAGGGCACGCTTCTTTCTTTATCGCCCTTACCGATGACAGTAATGGACGTTTCCTTTATATTATTTAGATTTATTCCAACCAATTCGGATAATCTTAGTCCGCAGTTCAAAAAAAGAGTTATAATTGCGTAATCACGTGATGAAAACTGCCCATCAACTGAATTAAGCAATTGCTTGCTTTCCTCGATATTAAGATAGCGGGGGAGACGCTTGAGTATTTTGGGAGACTCCAATTCAATTGCCGGGTTTGAATCCAACACTTTAGCCTTGTGGGTTAGATATTTAAAGAAGGCCTTGAGGCTGGCGACTTTTCTGGCACGCGCGTAGGAGGAATTGTCTCTATCGTTGCTAACATAGGCCATAAAAGCATACAAATCGCTCAATGTAATTGTCTGTAGAAAGGGGATGTCAATATCGTCGATTTTTATATCTTTAAAGTCATCATCTTTATCAACACAATTTCTATGAAGCTTCATAAAGCGCAAAAAAACTCTCAGGTCATAAAAGTATACCTTAACAGTATTCTGGGATTTACCCTTAATAGTTTGCATGTAGCTTAGAAAATCTCTTAAGACAGGCGGCATTTCATAATCATTAATATTCTTCATATGTACCTCACAGCATGAATTCGTTTCTGCTTTTCTCTATACTGTATTATAACATAACAAAATTATAGCATAACAAAAGATGCCGGCAATCGAAAAATTATAATAAGTTGATTAGGGAATAACCATTAAAAAAATATATGATTACACGAAATATAAATTTCGCGTAATCGAGAGGAGGTTTCACAACAAATATCTAAAAATGAGCAAATCATACGCTAAAGCCACATATTTAGCTGTAGCTTCTCTGATTTTTCTTTTACAGTAATTTAACAATAGCTGCACATCTACTCTTATGTGATTACGTAATACTACTTGCTGTTTTCAAATACCAACAGGCACTTATCGGCGCGGTATTTTGCGATTATAAGTTCAATAAGCAACCCGTTTTTAGAATACAGAAGGTTTTCAACCTTTATAAGTGGATGGCCGGTCTGAACCTGTAGGTACTGAGCCTCAGATTGGTCTGTATAGATAACCTCCAGCGTACTTTTCGTTTTAACCGGCAAAAGTGGATATTTTCCTTTAAATATATCATATGAAGGTTTTTGATTATTAATATCCTCAACAATGTCCGGGAAAAGTGAAATCGGAATATAAGAGACATTGTACGAAAGAATACCATGACCGTTTCCCGTAAGATATTTGATTTCAGCCAAGTCAATATTTTTAGAGTATTCAGGATTTGAAAAAACATTATCAACCAGATCAACTTGGTCTTGCTTGACAACACGTATTGACAATATGTTGTGTTGACCTGGATTATGGCTATCTAAAATAGAATCTGTAAACCCGGTATAATCTTTTATGTTCACCTTTGATTTTGCTTTAGCTACAAAAGTGCCTTTGCCCTTTTCCTTATATAAGTAACCGTTATTTGTCAGTTCACTGATAGCTTGCCGTACTGTTGGCCTGCTAATATCATATCGTTCACATAACTCCTGTTCTGAAGGGATTTTAGATGATTCCGGGTAGGCTCCGGATTCTATTTTCCTGATTATAATGTGTTTTAATTGAGAATACAAAGGCACATTGCTGTATTTATTTATCATTGTGACTCCTTCCGAACTTTAGTAAACATAGCAACACATACTTACATCATTACTAATTCTATATGATTTATTTATATAATTCAACAGAATTCTTGCTTATTTCTAAATTATTTCCTTTTAAAGCGAAAATTGTTAATAATTTAACATACCAACCTCGCTTTAAATTGATTTTTTGATTTGCTTATTCATATAGGATTCAATGGTGTTTTTTCTATACTTTTAACTCAACCCGGATATTTTTCGTATCAATATCTTTGATTTTAGGGTGAACAATATTTACAATAAATTCTTCCACCTGTTCAGATGAACGACCGATATAATTTGAAGGGTTCATCATACTTGTGATTTCATCCTTGCTAAGCCCAAACAAAGGATCAGCGCAAGCTTTTTTCTAATAAGCCCAAGAGCATCCTTCATAATTATAATGTCAGTGTTGTCACAAACATAGCAGGAGGTTGCTCCAAGATGTATGATTGGCTTAGCTTTAGGGCATTGCTCACCATATGCGTGTACATGTGCCATGACATCATGGCGTACTTCCTTCTCAACCTTTTCTGCTGTTTCATAATTAATATTATCTTTATGCTTTTTTAATTCAGTAATCTGTTCATCTGAAATATCAAGACCAAGCTCTTTTTCAGACTCCGCAAGGGCAATCCATAATCTCCTCCAGGTTCTGAACTTCTTATCTGGAGAAAACAAGGCCTGCATCTGGCTGCTTGCATATCTTGTATTTAACGGACTATCATATTTGCTTTTCATTACATTGCACCTCCGTAACCCTTAGCTAACATTTTTATTATAAAGCAATTAAGGAAAATTATATAGCAGTAGTACTAAATCAAAAAAAGTGCGGGATTGTAACAACCCCGCCAGATACTTATAAATATGAAAATATATTCACAGCCTGTAGAGCTGTAAATGGTATCACCCCGAAGGATGTTACACTAAAAGAATTATATTATTCTTTTAGATGTATTGCAAGTTTATGTTTGCCGAAGGCTTTTGTGATGTAACCTTATTGTAGTTTAGCTGTACAATATATAGTGGCATACTTTCATTAAAACCTGCAATATATTGTGCTGCGGGACTCAAAATATGTTATATCGCAAAATGCCCTGCCAGGCATCGGAACTATAACAGCATTGAGCTATAATGCCAGCAGTTTTTTGATTGTTACAATTTGCACACAAGTGCACAGAAGCTCCATTGCTGTCTTCAGCTCACTCAACGGCGGCAGAGTCGGCGCTATTCTGATATTACTGTCGTATGGATCCTTGCCATAAGGGAATGTGGCACCAGCCGGCGTAAATATAACACCGGCATCCGCGGCCATTTTGACAGTAGCCGCCGCACATCCGGGCATTGCATTGAAGCTTATAAAATAGCCGCCCTTTGGCTTGCTCCAGCTTGCAATGTTCTTATCTCCCAGCTCTGATTCCATTATATCCAAAACCATATCAAACTTTGGTTTTAATATGGCAGCATGCTTTTTCATATGATTATTGACACCATCCATATCCTTTAAGAACCTGACATGTCTTAACTCATTTAGCTTATCGGGGCCAATTGTCTTAATACTCAAATGTTTTCTGGCTCTGCTTATATTATTTTCGCTGGCTGCCATCATAGCAATGCCTGCACCGGGAAACGTAATCTTTGAGGTAGATGAGAAAACATATACCCTGTCAGGGTTTTGCGCTGCTTTACAAGCTTCAATTATATTCTTTAGCTGATCGGGGCAATCTGTCAGATGGTGTACGACATAAGCATTATCCCAAAATATCCTAAAATCCTTCGCTGCCGTTTTTATCCCGGCAAGTCTGTCAACCACCTCATCCGCGTATGTGATTCCTTCCGGATTGCTGTATTTAGGTATGCACCAGATCCCCTTTATAGATTCATCTTCTGCAACAAGCTTCTCAACATCATCCATGTCCGGGCCGTCCTTCTTCATGCCAACCACTATCATTTCAATATTGAATAGCTGTGTAATTGCAAAATGTCTATCATAACCGGGACTTGGACAAATAAACTTAACTTGTGGAAGTTTGCCCCATGGCAGGCTGCCGTCGTATACACCAAAATTCATGGCGCGAGAAATGCAATCATACATCATGCTCAGACTTGAATTACCACCGAGAATGATCTGCTCAGGGCTTACTTCCAGCATTTGAGCAAAAAGCTCCCTTGCCTCGAGAATACCATCCGGCATTCCATAATTTCTTGCATCAATGCCTGCGATTGTCTTAACTTCATCGGACCCGGCACAAAATTCAAGCATATCCATTGATAAGTCCAACTGCTCTGAGCATGGTTTACCCCTGGACATATCCAGCTTCAAATTTCTTGAAGTGAAATCGTCATATTTTCTATTTAGTGAAATTAGGATGTCATGAAGCTCACTTTTACTGAGTTTCGCTAAATCAGCCACCTAAATAACCCCCCTGAGCAATAAATTACTAGACTCAAATACATTGCTGATATTTTAATATATTTATATTAACTATGCAAGCCAAGAGTGAAAATAATTCAAATTCATTTGCGTATGTTTTAGAGTGAGCGTTGATTTTGCACAATAATAAAGGTTTGAATTAGGAGTAGGCTTAAAGTTATGCAAGTATTTGTCTCATAACTCTCATAAAATTAAGTCCGGCAATTTTCTCTATCAGCCGGCTGCTATAATTCAGCTGTGCAAGCCTTTCCAAAAGAGCAGGAATGTACTGTGCGCCTTCAAGTCCTTTGGGGGTACACTCGATTCCGTCATAATCGGCTCCGATACCTATGTGGTCTTCCCCGGTTATTGAACATATATGCTCGATATGCCTTACAACATCCTCGATTGTTGCTTTTTCAGTATTGTTAAGAAAATAGGTATAGAAATTTATTCCGACGACACCACCACTTTTTTTGATTTCTAACAACTGGGCATCCGTAAGATTACGCATATTGTCGCAAATTGCCCTGGCGTTGGAATGGGATGCAATGACCGGCATCGTGCTTATATCCAGCACATCTGTCAAGCTTGCATCACAAAGGTGCGAAACATCCACTATCATGCCCAGCCTGTTCATCTCTGCCACTACCTGTCTGCCAAATCGTGACAAGCCGTTTCCATACTGCTCTTCAGCACCGTCGGCCAACTGATTTCGATAATTCCATGTAAGCAGCATACTTCTTACACCAAGCCTGTAAAGCTGTCTAAGAACAGAAAGCTCACCGTTGAGGCATTCCCCGCCCTCGATAGAAAGTATGGCTGCCACCTTCCCAGTTTTCAACGCATGATTGATATCCTCACAGCCCGTGCAAATTGAAAACCTTTCACTATAATTTTCCTGGGCTCGATAGACCTCATCCAGTATAGCCAGCACCCTCACGAGCGTATCATTTCTATATGCTATAGGATCTGCGAATGCCGCAAAAAACTGAACTCTCTTACCTGCTTCCAGCAATCTTTTTATATCAAGCTGAAAATTGTTCTCAAACAAGTCCCCATTACATTCATATGCTGCCAATGCTGTATCACAGTGAGCATCTACGATTATCATTAAAATGCGCTCCTTATTAAATGAATCTGTTCCGGAAAAAATTCATCATTTTCTCTTTTTCCCATTACCTCTACAATATCAAAACGCATATTCCTCTCTCCGAGATTTTTATGCTTTATATATATCCATGCAAGTGCCCTCAGCTTTTGCCTCTTCGCATGACCAACGGCCTGTGCAGGAGTGCCAAAATAGCTGCTAGTTCGTGTTTTAACCTCTATGAAGCATAGAAATTCCTTTTCAACGGCGACGATGTCAATTTCACCAAATCTGCCGGATCTGTAATTCCTATCTAGTATTATAAATCCGCTTTTCTCCAGGTACTCAGCAGCCAGCTGCTCACCCACACCACCGAAGCTCCTTTTATTCATATCAGTCTCCCGACACCCATTTTTTATCATAGGAGCTGTCCAGCTTACTGACAAAAACCATAATCTGAGCAACAACCTCAAATAATTCCCTTGGTATTTCATCACCTATTTTGAAAAAATTAAGCGTATGAGCCAACTGAGCATCTTCGTATAAGGGAACGTCACTCTCCTTGCCCTTTTCAATAATATTCTCGGCAATCTCCCCTTTACCCAATGCAATAATTTCCGGTGCGTCTGCACTATCAGGAGAATATTTTAGGGCTGCAGCTTCTCTGATTTTTCTTTTTTTGTTATTACTCTTTTCCATATAAGTAATCTCCCGGCTAATAAAATTATTTTATCAATAAAAGTTATATGGTGCAGTTGAATGCGATCATCTATATGCGGTAATCCACCTTACCATGGCTCAATCCCAACATAGCAGACAGGAGCTTTTCCTGCTGCACCGGAGTCGCCGGCGAATCAATAAGCGCATATCTTATGCCTGCCAGTTTATAGCCACAGGCTGCAATCCCCGAATACAGGTGCTTTGCCCTTTCCTTTATAAAATCATTAATCCTATGGCTTTCAGTTCTGATGTTGATTGTTATAGTACCGCCCTTAACATCGGCTAACGTTTCAATCCTGCCCATATTATTGGTGTCCAGCGAAATAAACATGACTGTATTGTGCACATCAATTTTCTTTCTGCTGTGTGGCTCGCGTTTCATTATATATAGCTCTGCCGTCGTTTCATAGCCGGACAAATTTACAGGCATCTGATAATAAAGCATGTTATTTGCATTTAGTTGGTTAATAAGGCTCAGTGTATTGCTAACTGTGGAGGCTGCCTCTGACAAGCTTTCGCTTGTATTTAAGCTGTTAGCCTCAGAATACTTTGCGGCAATCTGTAGTAATCCCAGCCTTTGTGTCAAGCTGCTATTTAGCTCGTCGATTTCAAGCTCTGATGCCAGTTGTTCGGAATCTGTTCTGATAAACAAGTCCTTCACAGCCTCAACAAGCATGGAAATACTGTCTGTTGCTGGTTTTATGTTAAGCTCGCCTGAATCCTTCTGCTCAGATAAGCTCGATACGATTTGATCGGCGTTCTGAAGCTGCTTCGAAGCATTAGTGGCACCAGCTACATCAGGCTCTGTCTCAGATTGCATTTCAACCTTTGCGGATATGTCTTCTGCAATCCTAGTCGTATCAGTATAAGTATCGGTAGCAGAATAAAAACCGAGTGCTTCACTGGTTTCTGTTTCAAAAACCGCTGCTGACATGGTTGTAGCTGCATTTGCGTTTACTGTTACAGCCTCGGCTGTTGTCCCACTAGACGTCTCAGTTGAAGTAGGTACTACTATTTCTGCTCCTGCTTCTGATACTGTAACTGTTACTGCTTCCGGCTCTGCTCCTGTCCCTGACTGTGTTTGTATAAGGGTTGACACCTCCGCTTTTGCAGTAGCTGCAGACGTTCTCGACCCGGAATCTCCCTGTAGGCTAACATTGGCTGACGAAACGGGAGGCTGTCGAGTATCTATTTGGTTCAATGGATTTGCAGCCTGTTCGCCCGGCACAACTGATGTTGGCTCACTCTTCCCTATCATGTCGGAAATCCTTGCCTGCATATCTGCTCCTGTCTGACCAGATTGCGTATCCCCTTGCGAATCACTTATTTGACTCAGTATAACCAGTATCTCTTTTAACTGCTGACCAACCTTAAAGTCACCGTCCAATAGCCTATTAATTACGTCTACTTGTATTTGATCCATATCTAATCCGCTGGAAACAATAAATACCGCCTTCTCTGCACTTAACTCGGGCATGCTTTTCATAAGCGCAGCAGCTGTTTCCATATTTTCGGCCGTAACTGGAGTACCGGCCTTCAACAGCTCCGAAGCCAATTCCGTATTTCTGGCATCCGGCTTAATTCTAATTGCATTTAAAAGGTTTTTGATAATATCGGGCTTGGCGTCAATCATTGCAGAATCCTTTACTGTCTCAAGAAAGACTGTGCCCTCAGACTTAGAAGCAACAGTTAGCGTAACAGTCTGCCCGGCTTTTACATTCAATGCCTCCATGGTTTTGGCCTTAATTACCGTACCGTCAGAAAGCCTCAAAACGGCCTCATTTGCTGTGATTTCAATGACCTTAGCCTTAATCACATCGCCCTTTTCAAGATTGCTAATAGGGTCACCGACATTGTTATTACCAGCAACAGATATGTTATTTGTATAATCACCTATGCGCATTTGAAGCCCCTCTAAACAATAAATTCCTTAGTGCTAAACAGTAAATTTTTTTGTAAAGCTTACTCTATGTATCGGACAAATGCCATACTTTTTTATAGCATTTATGTGCTCGGCTGTGCCATAGCCCTTATGCTTTTTAAAGCCGTACTCAGGATACATGCTATCCTTGGCTTCAATCAGTCGGTCACGGCTGACCTTGGCAATAATGGACGCCGCAGCAATAGAAATGCTTAGTGAATCTCCTTTTACAATCGATCTTTGCGGAATATCGACATCACTGAGCTTGACAGCATCAATCAAAAGCAAGTCCGGTTTAGTTTCTGTCTGCTCAACTGCAAGCTTCATCGCCAGCTTTGTTGCATTCAATATGTTAATTTCATCGATGCACATCTCATCCGCCATTCCTACACCAATTGAAATTGCCGATTTGATAATTATATCGTAAAGCCTGTTTCTTTTAGCAGGCGTTAACTTTTTGGAATCATTTAACCCTTCAATAATGCAGTTTTCCGGGAGAATAACGCATGCTGCCACAACAGGACCCGCCAAGGGCCCCCTCCCCGCCTCATCAATACCTGCAACAAGCTTGTATCCCTGAATGTAGGCGTCCTTTTCGTATTTGCTCATTTCCTTCAGTCGCTCCAGTTCCTTTTCATGGTTTATTTGCTTCATCCTTTTACTCCACCTCAGTCCATATTGGTTTTTCAAGCGTAATATTGCCGATTTTCCCTCCACGGAATTCATCCAACATGACAACTGCTATTCTTCTCATGTCGATTTCGCCTCCTGGGAGTATACATCCCCGCTTTGTGCCTGCCAGTTCAAGAAGTCTGTAGCCCTTGCGGTTCTCATCCTCCAGCTTGTAGCGCTCAGAAAGCAGCCCGGGATAATCCTTTGACAATTTTTCGGCTAATGCTGCTGCCACCTCGGTTACATCATAAATGTCATCATTAATGGCACCGGTAAAAGCAAGATTTAATGCAGTATTCTGATCATCGAATTTGGGCCAGAGAATGCCGGGAGTATCAAGCATTTCTATCTCAGGATTTAGGCGAATCCACTGCTTACCCTTTGTAACCCCGGGCCTATCTCCGGTAACAGCAACAGCTCTCTTTGCAATCTTGTTGATAAATGTAGATTTGCCAACATTGGGAATACCCACAATCATTGTCCTGATTGGTCTGAAGATTCTGCCCTTCTGCCTGTCCTGCTCAAACTTGTCCTTCATCATCACTTTCAGCTGATTCTTTAGTTGGTTCATTCCCTTACCCTTAATGGAGTCGGCAAAAATGACAAACATTCCTTTACTCTTATACCAGCTTGCCCATTCTTTCGAAATTTCCGGGTCAGCCATATCAGACTTATTTAAAACGATCAAACGCGGTTTATTCTTAACGATGGAATCAATTTCGGGATTCATGCTACTGGCAGGTATACGCGCATCCAGTAGCTCCACAACCACATCCACCAGCTTTAGATTTTCCGTGAGAAGTCGTCTGGTTTTTGCCATATGCCCGGGAAACCATTGAATATTCATATTTCAATCCTTCCTAAAATACAAAAGGAACCCTGCGGTTCCCCTTATATTTATGATTCTTTTGTTGTATCTCTTGCAACGAGTTTTTCTTTAACCCTTGAAGCCTTGCCGACCCTGTCTCGCAGATAATACAGCTTAGCTCTTCTGATCTTACCTTTTCTTACGATATCAATTTTATCGATTTTAGGTGAGTGAACCGGAAGGATTCTCTCAACTCCTACACCATAAGAAACTCTTCTTACAGTAAAAGTCTCTTTTAGTGCGGCACCTTTTTTTGCAATAACGGTTCCTTCAAATATCTGAATTCTCTCTCTGGTTCCTTCTTTAATCTTCAGATGAACTCTTACGAAGTCTCCTATGCTAACAACAGGTAAATCCGTTCTCAATTGCTCCTGTTCTAATGCCTGTATTATATCCATATATGTTTCCTCCTCTCTTGCCTGAACGTTCATCAATGCAAGCTATTGCACCAGCGGACCGTCCGTATTACACACGTCAAGCATTATATCATATAAAACTTTTGTTTGTAAAGCCTTATGCAAAATAAAAATAGTCCTTGCAGATTGCAAAAAAATCAGCTCATAAAAATACTGGCCACCAAATACTTACTTAAATATAAGCTTCATATACGAAGGATATTCCCTGTCACCATTGCCTCTATATTCAAGCACACTCTGGTTTTCATCATCAGATAAGCTCTCTGACTCATTCTCCTCGAAGCCCATCAGCTTATAAGTAATATACATTACTCTGTTCCTGCCCGTATCGACAAAATCTGCCAGCAGCCTTTTTTGTCTTTCCTGTGCTATCTTAATTATATTTACCAGCAGTGCCGAACCAATGCCTCTGGTCATCACACGGCAGGACATAAGCAGTAGCCTTATCCATAGCTCATCCCCAGCCTCCTCCAGCAAAACAAGCCCTATCTTTCCATAGGATCCAAATCTGTCCTTGAGCTCTGCGATTAAGAAAACATGAGATGGCGACGTGATAAAGCTTTCAAGCTCTTCAAAGCTATATGTCACACCGGTCGAATTCAACTGATTGGTGCGAACTGTCAGCTCTTCAACTCGTTCCAAATCTCCCTTCACCACGGGAGCGACGGTTAGCTCCATATTAAGAGACGCAATGAAGTCCTCACTGGAGCCTTTGTAGCTGTCCTCTACATTCTTGCGTTCCAAATCCGACTGATACATTCTTCTGCGATTTTTAGAATCCTCAGTTACAAACTTAGGCATCAGCCTTTCCATGTTCAGCAGGTTTTTATATTCAGCCGCATCTATCGTCATAACCTGAGGCAGTACAAAGGACACTTCCTCCCTCTCCGCCGGCTGATCATCTATGAAGGCAAATGTATCAAGATTAATGTTGAGAGCTGAGGCAATCTCCTTTATAGCATCAGCCTTGTTGCTCCAGCCAATCTGCGGATATATGAAATAATCATCTATTCCAAGCTCATGGAGCTTAGCCATTGCATCGTCCCGGTCGTTCTTGCTGGAGATAGATAGCAGAATACCACGTCGGTCCAGCTCTTTAATTATATTAATTATGCCATCCTTGAGCACTACATTTGAATCCTCGAGCAGTATACCATCCCAAAGAGTATTGTCCAGATCCCAAACCAGGCATTTTATCTTCTTAGACATTAATCTTTCCTTTCTCTGCCCCACTATTTAGACCTTTCTACCACTGCTGCTATATTGGTTATTGTTTTAAAGTTGTTTTCATTTATTTCCTTATTCTTTATTTTAATGTTGAAAGTATCCTCAAGGAAAACCACAATTTCAAGCGCAAACAGGGAATTTATATATCCGCCCTTAAACAAATCGGTATCATAATTCAATTCGCCTTTCTTGCTACGGCTCTTCACAAATTCCATTATCTTTTCTCTTGTATACAAACCAATCATCCTCTCTGAATTCTTACTAAATACTAACTATAATTATTCTTTCTAATTTTCAATCTATTAGCTCCTTAGATTACTTAGCCTATCTTGTAAATCTGATTTATCTGCCTAACAAACCTGCTTTTTTATTAAGCTTTGATAACGCTTATACTGTAGCTTCCATGTCCTGCTCCAGCAACTCCACAAGAGCTTCACCGGACATACCTTCGTGTACCCCATATCGCTTCATAGCCCTAAGGCTCTGCGGAAGCCCTTTTATCACAGTGTTCATGCCCTTTTCTATAGTCATAGTGATTTTGACATTTGTTTTGCTTAGCAGCACTTCGCTCAAGGTTGAATAATAACCGTTGGGATACGCATAGGCTATGACCTGAGTGCCTATATTATCAAGGATATCCTTTTCAGCTTGCTCAAAATCGCTGCAAAAGGCTTCAATGTACTCCATATCTGTTTCTCCGGCCTTTTTCAAAACACCCTGCCTGTAATCAGCGTCCAATTCCAGACTATTGTGCATGTCATAGCCATGGCTCTGTATCTCAACAACGCCGCTAGCAACCATTTCCCGGGCTTCTTCATATGAAAAGTGTGGAGTTATTGGTTTGTTAGTATCTTTATAGGTATCCTTGCCTACTGAGACTCCAATTACATTTATCACGCCATTCATATTATACTTCTCCAAAATAGGATATGCCAGCTCATAATTGCTGCTGTATCCATCATCAAATGTAATCAGTAAAGCTTTCTCAGGTAGCCCAACTCCCCTTTCTACATAATCTGCAAGCTGCTGTAGAGAAATGGAGGAAAAGCCGGCCTTCTTCAAGGCACTCATATGCTCATTAAACCTCATGGGTGTTATTACTGAGTCATTTGTTGCTTCATTATCCAAGTGGTGATACATAAGTATGGGAACATTGTGGCTATAGCTTCCCACATCAGCTTCTGCCTCTGCTTCTACTAATTCACTGATACCGTCGTATTCGGCCAAATGCTTCTCTATCCTGTCAGCTGTCACATATTGCCCAAAATCCTCTGGAACATATATGCTATCATCTTCGAAAATTCTTGCAAGAGCCATGTTGCCTACTGCATTCCTGAAGTGATATGGGTCATAGAAATATCTTGGCTCAAAGCTTATTGAATTATATCCCGAGAAATCCCAGTAATCAGTTATCTGCGAAAGATCTGTCAAGAATTTTTCCAACTGCCCTCTATTATATACATCCATCTCGGTATGGAAAATCGGCGATATAATAAGCATAAAGGAGGCACCGCTCTCATCACACATCTCTTTTATGCGTTGAATCGATCCAAGGCACTTATCCTTTGCGTCAAGGCTCTCCTTTTTTAATACAGTTTTAAAGCTTGGATATACTGAAAGAAAATCGTTGAGACCGCTGACTCTCTCCACATCTCTGATAGACTTGTCGTATACGCCTGAATCAGGTAAAAACACATCATTTTCATTAACCAAATACTCATCCTTTACCCATGAAGTGATTTTATTGACTGAGTAAGTTGGGTTGGCAAAAATGTATTTGCTGTAATAGGCCAGCTGCGAGCTACCGTCAACTTTTGCGTGAAGGTTGCTCTTCATCTCATCTGCCTGAGTGTCATATCTCACAGTCTCCTCGAGACCCATGTTTATAACGATATTCTTAGCATTATAGTTTTCGAGTATGTATTTCGTTGTCAGCTCAATATCATACATATCGCCGCCATACATAAGCATATTGTAGAAGCGGGCACCACCATAGTAGTCATTTAGGATTTCTGTTGAATAGGATCCGGTCTTTGAGCAGCCGATGATGTAGGAGTCATAATTTGCATGGTTTTTATCCAAATATGCAATCTTAGCAGCCCTGGGATTCTGTGTCATGTTATATGCATACCAATTGAACAAGTCATCGCCAAAAATGCCGAAAGGATCAACAAGCACGTTGAAACCACATATTAATGCACCAAGAATAATAATCGTTACTAAAAACAAGCCAATCCATTTTTTGAACTCAATTGTCTTCTCATGCTCCACCTGTCAAAACCTCCACATTACTGCGTTTCATTTCTCTTCACTTCTTTTTACTCGCCCTTGCCCTTTCTAGCACCTAAAACTGGAAATAAAGGAAATTGGACACACTTCCCATGAAAAACAAGGAAACTGTAAGCAATGCCCCGCTGAAAACCGCGTGATACCATTTCGGCTCCTTGTTCTCCAGAATTTCCTTACTGTTTGGTGTGAAAAAGCATATGCATGCACTAACAATAATGATGCATATTTCAAGCAGATTAGCGTTCACATAAGCCAGCCCCAGCCCAACAAAGGATCTAAACCCCTGTATTGCCGGTCTAATATCAAGCATTGTCCTGTAGACATTCATAGCTTGGGTCATGCTGTTTGCATCGAATAGCACTCTTGTCAGAAGCGTAAAGAAAAAGGTGAGCGCCCATGCGATAAAGAAGGGAAGCTTCTTCCTTTTTAATGTCATGATATTGGCCATGCAAACCAGTATCCCATTAGTAAGTCCCCAAAAGATGAAATGCCAGCTGGCACCATGCCACAGACCTGAGACTAAAAACGTTATTATTGTTGCAATTATAAGCTTAGCTATTCCATTGCCGAATTTAAAGATGCTTTTGAAGATATAATCATTGAAAAAGTTCGAAACAGTCATATTCCACCTTCTCCAGAAGTCAGCAAAATTACGCGCCTTATATGGAGAATTAAAGTTCTCAGGTAGTCTTATGTTGAAAAAGAGACCTATTCCAAGAGCCATATCTATATAGCCGGAAAAATCAAAATAGTAGGCAAATGTATAAGCTAAAACAGCCCCCCAGGCTTCGAAAAAATTGCCGCTGCCCGCTACATTGTAGAAGCTTTGGGCATGCGTTATAAGTGGATCAGCAATTAGTATCTTCTTTGCGCAGCCGATGGAAAAGCGCGTTATCCCTGTCATCATATTGCCCTTATCCATACGCCGAATTTTATCCGAGCGTATTTGCACAATCATATCATCATGACGAATTATAGGTCCCACGATAAGCTGGGGGAAAAAGGTCACAAACAAGGAAAACTCCAAAAAGCTGCTGTCTCCCCCTTGCCCCCTATAGGTATCAACTACATAGGAAAGTATCTGGAATGTATAGAAAGAAATGCCTATTGGCAATATTATTTTCAATAAAATGTAGTCTGTTCCAAGAAGGCGATTTACATTTTCAAGGAAGAAATTCATGTATTTGAAATAGAATAAAAGTCCGAGGTTTTCTATTATTGCCAGCGCCATCAGCGTGTTTTTTAATAAAGGTCTGTCTTGGTATTTCCCAAGCAACTTTATGACAAAGTAATTAAAAGCAACGGTACCTGCCAGTAACGGTAAAAAGTAGATGTTCCCATGAGCATAGAAATAAAGAGATGCAAGAACAAGCCAGACCTTTGCCTGATTGTCACCGATAAATCTCTGAGCAAGATAGTAACCTGTGAAAACCACCGGTAAAAAAATAAAAATGAATGTGTATGATGAAAATATCATGTATGCTTATTTGCTCCCCTTCAATTTTGGATACAGCCAAATCAACTAGATACAATTATATGCAAACTTTATCAATACCGCAAGAATTAAAGATGCATTGTATAGTTCAATTTGACTTCCATAACTGCTTTTTGTCTGGTAGTACATGGAACTAAGATTTTGCGGTATGTGAAGAAAATCGCATAAAAAAAGCCGAATAACAAGTCCTGTATGACTGCATCAGCTTTTGGTTTATCTCTTCTTTTATTTTCTTTTATTTCCTCTTCTATCCTTGCCCTATTCTTTCACTTCATAATTTTTCAATAATTTCTTGTCCTCACTAGTGAGCTCCAACTGTTCATACATATCAGGCCTTCTAGCTTTTGTCCTCCTTAAGGCCTGTAGTCTCCTCCACTTTGTTATGTTGGCATGATGTCCTGACAACAGCACTTCCGGAACCTTCTTTCCCATGAAGTCGGCAGGACGTGTGTACTGCGGGTATTCAAGAAGTCCGTCCTTATGTGACTCCTCCTCATAGGATTCTTCATTAGATAAAACCCCTGGAATTGCTCTGCTGACAGCATCTACCAGCACCATTGCAGGCAGTTCCCCACCTGTAAGGACATAGTCTCCAATGGATATTTCTTCATCCACCAGCTCTTCCAGAATCCTCTCATCAACGCCCTCATAATGCCCGCATAACAAAATGATATGCTCATGCTTTGACAAATCCTCTACAAGCTTTTGATCCAATGGCTTACCCTGTGGGCTCATATATATAAAATGAGGCCTATAATTAAGCTCCTTAACGATTGACCTATATGCATCATAAATTGGCTGAGCAAGCATCACAAGCCCATTCCCTCCGCCATAGGGGTAATCATCAGTCTTTTTATGCTTGTCCTTAGAAAAGTCGCGTATGTTGTGTGCGTCTACCGAAACCAAGCCCTTTTCCTGAGCTCGACCGATAATACTGCTCCCAAGGACTGTATCAAATATTTCTGGGAAAATTGTTAATATATCAAACTTCATCATCCAGTAATCCTTTCGGAATGATTACATCTATTCTCTGTTGATCTAATGAAACATTGCTTACAACGCTTTTCAAAGCAGGAATTAGTATTTCCTTCCCGGAATCGTCTTTGACAACATAAACATCGTTGCTTCCTGTCTCAAGCACATTGGTCAGCTCACCGAGCAGCCTGCCATTTTCGTCAAAAACGCTGCAACCGATAATATCGCATATGAAAAAGGAGTCTTCGGGAAGCTTGACAGCATGCTCCCTATCCACCAGCACAAAGCAATCCTTGTATTTCTCAGCTTCGCTCATCGATTCAATGCCAGAGAATTTTATCATAACTGATCCCTTGACGTATTTTGCATCTAAAATGGAGTGCTTTTCTAACTGTCCATCCTTCTCGATATATGCCCATTTCAGCTCATCAAACCGGCGAGGGTCATTCGTCAGTGGAATCAATTTAATTTCGCCTTTAACACCATGCGTATTTACAATTTTTCCAACCTGTAAGTTTTCAACCATAATAAATTACCTCAAATGGCTGCTTATATGAATACCGGCAGCAACAAGGCCCTTTCGACCTTAGCCGAATATGCTTCACAAAGGGCTGCTAATAAAAAAGGTGTTGCGAAAACACCCTTTTTACTGAACGATCTCCACCGAAACCCTGACGTTTTGCTTAATGGCTGCAGCTTTTACGACGGATCTAATTGCCTTGGCTATCCGCCCCTGCTTTCCTATTACCTTGCCCATATCTTCTTGAGCCACTCGTAGCTCAAGAATGATACCATTATCGCCTTCAACTTCGTTGACACTAACATCGTCAGGATAATCAACGAGTGCCTTTGCAATGATTTCTAGAAGTTCTTTCATTTTTATGCCTCCCGCCTAAAGCTCGAAAACATTTGATATTCAGTATTACTGAATAACACCGCTCTTCTTTAATAAAGCCCTTACTGTATCAGTAGGCTGTGCACCATTCTTTATCCATTTTTCTGCCTTCTCGCTGTCGATTTTAAATTCAGCGGGATTAGCTAGCGGATTGTATGTGCCTATTTCTTCAATAAATCTACCATCGCGAGGAAATCTTGAATCAGCTACTACTACTCTGTAATAAGGATTCTTTTTTGCTCCGATTCTTTTAAGCCTGATCTTAACTGCCATTCTTTCACCTCCCCTCAAGTATGGATAGTACTACATTTTATATTAATCAGAACCCTGGAGGGAACAAACCTCGCTGGATTCCAGCCAATATGCCGAGCTAATAGCTGTTTATTAAAAGGGCATCTTAAATCTGCCTAAACCTCTACCACCCTTTTTCCCTGCATCATTGAGCATCTTCATCATCCTTTTCATCTCAGCGAATTGCTTGAGAAGAGCATTTACATCCTGAATAGACGTACCGCTGCCAGCTGAGATTCTTTTTCTTCTGCTGCCGTTTATAATGGATGGATCGGTTCGCTCGTTAACTGTCATGGACTTTATAATGGCTTCAACACGATCCAGTCTTTTTTCGTCAACATTCATATTCTTCATGGCTTTTGTATTCATTCCCGGGATCATGCCTAAAACCTGGTCCAGCGGTCCCATATTTTTCACTTGCTGCATTTGATCCAGGAAATCATCCAGTGTAAACTGCTGGGTTCTCAATTTCTTTTCCATCTCAAGAGCTTTCTTTTCATCGAAAGCATCCTGTGCTTTTTCAATCAGACTGAGCACATCACCCATGCCAAGTATTCTGGATGCCATTCTTTCAGGATAAAAAAGCTCAATATCGCTTAGCTTCTCTCCCGTAGCAGCAAACTTGATCGGCTTTCCGGTAACTGCTTTAACAGAAAGAGCTGCACCGCCTCTCGTATCGCCATCTAACTTTGTCAATATCAGGCCGTCAACGCCAAGCTTTTGATTGAAGCTGTCCGCTACATTAACTGCATCCTGACCGGTCATGGAGTCAACAACCAGCAGAATTTCCTGGGGATGTACAGCTTTTTTAATCCTGTCCAGCTCATCCATAAGCTCCTCATTAATGTGAAGCCGTCCGGCAGTATCAATGATTACCAGATCATACAATTTGGATCTTGCATGTTCGATGGCATTTTTAGCTATGTGTACGGGGTCTGTGTTACCCTCTATTGCAAAAACGGGTATGTCAAGCTGATTGCCGACTACCTGGAGCTGCTTGACGGCAGCGGGACGGTAAACGTCACATGCAACCAGTAATGGATTCTTCCCCTGCTTGCGCAAAAGATTTGCCAGTTTGCCGGATGTAGTGGTCTTACCCGAACCCTGTAATCCCACCATCAAGTAAATCGTGGGCGGCTTACTTGCAAAAGTAGCCTTTTCAGGCGCTTTACCCATCAAGTCTATTAATTCTTCATGTACAATCTTGATAACCTGCTGGCCGGGTGTAAGACTTTCCAGTACCTCCTGCCCCACTGCTCGTTCGGAAATTTTCCCGATAAAATCCTTAACGACTCTAAAATTGACATCGGCTTCAAGGAGCGCAAGCTTAATTTCGCGCATCATGTCCTTAATATCTTTATCGGTTACCCTGCCCTTGCCGCGGAATTTTCTAATAGTATCCTGAAGCTTCCCCGACAACCCTTCAAAAAGAGCCATATATCATTAATCCTCCAATAATCTTTGTGTCTGTTCCCTTGCACGCTTCAACCTTTCACTGTCCTGCTCGCTCAAAAGCGTTGCGTCTACCTCGTCGATTAGTTTAAATATCTTTGCAGCAATCTCCTTTTGTTCTGCAAATCGTCTGACAAGTCCAAGCTTTCTTTCCATATCAAAAAGTGCGACTTTTCCGCGTTTTATGCTATCATGAACTCCCTGTCTGCTGATATCAAGCTCTTCTGCGATTTCCCCCAAAGAATAATCGCTGTTGTAATACAGATCAAGAATATCATATTGTCTTTTTGTCACCATCTGCCCATAAAAATCAAGCAGCATGCTCACTGCATAGAATTCATCCATAAGCTTTCCTGTACAAATAGTCATAATATCCTGCACAAACAGTACAAATAATCCTAATAATGCGCAAAGGTGTAAAGCGTTTTTACTTTACACCCAATTCTACGTTATTTATTTAGTCTTGTCAAGATGCTATTTTATCATTTATTACGCCGCTTATTTGTTTAGATAGCATTCCCATTTCTCCTCAATGAGCAGATGATCAGTCCATTGTGTATTATCTTTCTTCTCGGTCAAGACAAAACCATGCTTAATGTACAAATGCCTCGCTGCTTTAAGCATTTCTATCGTCCACAGGGTGATATGCCGGTAGCCGCATTCCTGACAGAAGCCCATGGCTGTGTCGATAAGTCGGCTTCCTAGACCCTGTCCCTGCAAGGAGTCATCTACCGCAAACCAGCGAATATGCGCCTCATTCTCTTCTGACTTGACGACAGCGATGGAGCCAATTATTTTACCCTTACTTTCCGCTACCCAGAGCTGACTGCCTTCAGAGCCACGCAGGAACTCCGCCATGCCTGCGGTTAGGTAATACTCAAATATCGGTTTGAAGCCGTATTGCTTTTCATATAAAGCCATCTGCAAATGTGAAACAAGGCCAGTCTCACCCGGTTTATATGTACGAATCAGGCAGTTTTCCATTTTCAAAAGCTCCCCTGTTTGATCTATTCTGATCAATCCTTTTTAGTAGACCTAAGTTTCATTTTGTGGCTAATCTTTTATTTTTCTATTTCCTCAATACCTTCTTCGCTGATTTCAATTTCCAGTTCGCCAAGCTTTGGAGCAAGCCAATTATATGATGCAGCAAAAATCATCGCCACTGTTCCATATGCAAAAGGTGATAAAACAAGATAAAGCAGCTTAGTAATGTCAAAACTATCTACACTATGAGGCGCAGCTAATGCAACAAAAACACTGATGGCAATAAGAATCAAAATAGGAATAGCACTTGAGAATACAACAGCTTTAAAAACCTTCTTTGGCACAAATTTCTTGATCTTAACTCGACTCATAAATACTTCCCCCTCATACAGTTTACTTAATTTAGCGATAATGCCATGTTGTACTTTGCAATAAAAAACATTAGTATATTACTTTGCATGAAGCACTGTCTCAATATACCTTTCTTTCGCATTTCAATATATCCATATAGACTACATCATAGAATTTACCCTTCGAATAATAGGCTTGCCTCCTACGCCCAATCTCTTTGAAGCCCACTTTTTTGTAACAATTAATTGCTCTTTAGCATGGGTAACTAAAGTTGTTTTCTAACCATTTCAACCCATTTACCATACTTGAAAATAAGTC
>CAYOKA010000020.1:0-24608 GCA_964404395.1 uncultured Oscillospiraceae bacterium
ATAACATGCTGAAAACCCGCTAAAATAGCGGGTTTTCGGACAGTCTATGGTGGGCCTTCAGGGACTCGAACCCCGGACCGACCGGTTATGAGCCGGTTGCTCTAACCAACTGAGCTAAAGGCCCTTGTGGCTCCTCAAGTAGGACTCGAACCTACGACCCTGCGGTTAACAGCCGCATGCTCTACCGACTGAGCTATTGAGGAACGAAACAAATATCATTATACTTGGATGGATAGCTCAGGTCAAGTGAAAAAGCAAAAATAATTTGCAACACTAATCACATGCCGTATACACCGTTTTGACATGGACACCACTTTTAATCCAAGTAATCCTTCAGTTTTTTGCTTCTACTGGGATGCCTAAGCTTTCTCAATGCTTTTGCTTCTATCTGCCTAATTCTCTCCCTTGTAACGTTAAACTCCTTGCCCACCTCTTCAAGTGTTCTGGCTCTTCCATCATCAAGTCCAAATCTCAGCCTCAGGACTTTTTCCTCTCTTGCCGTCAATGTGTCGAGAACGCCCAGCAATTGCTCCTTCAGCAATGTAAATGCAGCTGCTTCAGAAGGCGCAGGCACATCATCATCAGGAATGAAATCGCCCAGATGACTGTCTTCTTCTTCACCAATTGGAGTCTCAAGGGAAACCGGCTCCTGAGAAATTTTCATGATCTCCCTTACCTTTTCCACCGTCAAATTCATTTCAACGGCAATCTCTTCAGGCGTCGGATCACGTCCGAGCTCCTGTAGGAGTTGCCTTGAAACCCTTATCAGCTTATTTATTGTTTCTACCATATGCACGGGAATCCTAATCGTTCTGGCCTGATCCGCGATAGCTCTAGTAATAGCTTGTCTAATCCACCATGTAGCATAGGTGCTAAACTTGAAACCCTTTGTGTAATCAAACTTTTCAACGGCTTTAATCAGCCCCAGATTACCTTCCTGTATGAGGTCAAGAAACAGCATACCTCTTCCGACATATCTTTTTGCTATACTTACAACAAGTCTCAGGTTCGCTTCAGCAAGCTTTCTCTTTGCCTCATTGTCACCGTTTTCCATCCTGATGGCAAGCTCTACTTCCTCTGCAGCAGTCAGCAGGGGCACCTTTCCGATCTCTTTTAGATACATCCTGACAGGATCATCAATAGTAACGCCCTCAGGAAGTGTCAAATCAACCTCTTCCTCAGAATCCTGCAATTCCTTTACTTCAGCATCTATATCACCTACAACATCGATACCCAAGTTCTCACAAGTTTCATATATCTTATCTATCTGATCAGGTTGCAGCTCCACTTCTTCAAAAGCATCCATGATTTCTTTATAAGTAAGCATGCCTTTGGACTTACCTTTATCGACTAGATCTTTCAATATGGACTTTCTGTTAGTACCACCTAAACTATTAGCAATCTTATTCATTTTTTGCCCCTCCTTTCTTTATTTTATATTGGCATATCTTTTATGTTCTTTATTTTTAGCACTAAATCTCTTAACTCCAGTTTTAATTTGTCAACATCTCCTTTTGACAGTCCATCTCTGTTTTTTAACAGCTCTAAGACTTCCCTTTGTCTCAATTGCGCGCTTAAAATTCTAATATCCTTAATTTTACCCAAAACTGCCTTTGAATTATCATCACAGTGGCATTCTTCCTTCAATATCCTGGCAAACTCACCCGATTCTTCGTATGAAACTACATTCAATAGCTCAGCAGCTGAAAAATCCTTTCGTTCATTAAGCTTTCTATAAATAATATCCGCAATCCTTCTATTTTCCTCCCCATTTATCTGACTAACCTTAAAATGCTCCTTTAAAACAGGATATATACTGTTGTCAACACATAATAACGACAGTATAAATCGCTCGCTTTGCAAAATTTTCTCTTGTACCTCGTCTACAGGGCTTACTGACTTTTTTGCTGCTTCAACAGCATTTGCAATTTTCAGGTTTTTCCCGGATGACGATCTTGAACGTCTTGTCCTTCTTAACACTTCAGAAAGCATTGCCTCTTCCGATATTTCATATTCTGAAGATAATTTTTTTATGTACATTTCCCGCTCTACAGCATTGTCAACTCCCGTCAGAACCGTAGCTGCTTTACTAAGGAATGCAATTTTTCCGTCAGTGGTCGATAAGTCATGCCCTTTTCTCAAAACTCTGATCCTGTATTCAACCAATGATAACGAGTTGTCTATCAGCCCCCTAAAACTATCAGATCCTCTTTCCCGAATAAAATCATCCGGATCCTTTCCCTCCGGAACTGTAAGTACTTTTACGTTACAACCTATTTTATTTAGTAAATCCAGTCCACGTTGGGTCGCAGCTTGTCCGGCTGTGTCCGAATCATAGGATATTATAATCTCCTGGGCATACTTTTTCAATATGCGCCCCTGGCTTTCCGTTAAGGCCGTCCCCAAAGAGGCCACTACATTATTTATCCCACTCTCGTACAAAGATATAACATCCATATACCCTTCAACCACAACTAATCTTTCACTTACAGTATTCTTTGCAAAATTTAAAGCATATAAATGCTTACCCTTGTTGTATACAACCGTCTCAGGAGAATTCATGTACTTGGGCATCGAGTCATCAAAAACTCTTCCGCCAAATCCAATTACAGTGCCTCTTACATCAAATATTGGGAACATGAGCCTGCTCCTAAACCGGTCGTATAGCTGTCCTTGTCTGCCTTTTAAGATCAGTCCACTCTTAAGCAGCTGCTCATCACTGCTCCCCTTTGCTTTCAGGTATTGATATAAACTGTCCCATTGATCCGTGGAATATCCAAGTCCAAATTTCTTAGCTGTATTCTCTGAAATTCCTCTTTTCTTGAGATAGTCTCGGGCAATTTTACCTTTTTCAGAACTAAATGCATCATTATAATATCTGGCAGCTAATAAATTCATCTCTGATACCTGTTGCTTTAGTTTTGATCTTGCTGCTGCCTCTTCATCATCACTTTCCGGGAGAAGAATCTTAGCTCTGTCGGCAAGCAGTCTCACAGCCTCAATAAAATCAATTTTTTCGGCTAGTGTAATGAACTGGAATACATTGCCCCCCTTCCCGCACCCGAAGCAATAGAATATCTGTTTTACATCTTCAACACTGAATGAAGGTGTTTTCTCTCGATGGAAGGGGCATAACCCAAAATAGTTTTTTCCGCGCTTTTCCAACTTGACATATTCAGAAACAACATCAACAATATCATTATTTATTCTAATCTCTTCTATAAGCTCATCTGGATATCTAATAAACATCTATCATCCTTCAATATGCCATTATGGCTGTATTCTTCATATTAAAAATGCTTTATTACATGTTCGACACAATTATTCTTTTTCCTCCTTTTTGTATAACTTTTGTGCTTGGCTACACTCAAAATAAAAGCTCATCTCAAGTAATGCTGAGATGAGGCTTTTATTGCTATTATATATATTCTATAAGAACTGTCATTTTACCTTTTTTATAAAAAATTTATTACTCATATGCCGATTAAATCATCTAGTATATATGGTAATGCAGAAGGGGTAACAGTTTGCCTGACAAGCATTTGAACTAATCCTTGTGCCCTTTCTCTGCTTTGAAAAAGATCTCTAAAGCATTCCTTTTCATCAGGAGCACCAATCTGACTTTTGACTATTTCTATCCCATAGGACTTTCGTGTTTCCATTCTTCTGATCGTATCACCTGTAATGTCATCAATGTCCTCTTTTATTTCCCATTCCCGCTCATCCTCCAATAGATAGTAATCAAGGGCCATCATAGTTTTAGACATTTGCCCATCTTCATTCCTTTCAATCTCAACATGCTTTTCAAAAAACCTGTTCATATCTTCCATCTACCCCCTATATCTAATAAATGAATTTTCATTGCATATTATATCTTATTTATTCCACATATCCTACAAAAATGTTTCGTGTAATTTCTATGAAAAGCACCCACATTCGACAAGAATACAAAAAAACAACAGCCTATTATCTAATAAGCTGTCGCTTAATAACTCCTTTTAGCGTAAACTTGTCCTAAATTAATTGAATTATTTTAACATTATTATCTTTTGAGAGGTCAATGTATTTACCGCTTATTCTTACTATAGGTTTTGAGATGCTGTTTTGATTAATATATACGATTTCACCAATATCACCTGATCTGAGCTTTACAAAGTCTCCAATGTAATGTGATGCAATATTTCTGAGAAAAGCACTTACAACACGCTGGTCAAGCATCCTGAAATAATCTTTTTGAATGCATTCGATAACATCAAATGGGCATATCATGCTTCTAAAGGCTCTGTCAGAAGTCATTGCATCATATATATCTGCTACTGCTATTATCTTCGCATTGTCATGGATTTGGCCGCTTTTCAATCCGAAGGGATATCCAGAGCCATCTTCCCTCTCGTGATGCATCAATATGCCTTTGAGTATATCATCACTTAAATCAGGCATGGTCTGTGCAGCTTTGAAGCCATATTGACAATGCTTTTTAACTTCATCATATTCTTCAGAGGTTAATGATCCGGGTTTATTGATAATCTCAGCAGGAACCTTGACCATGCCGATGTCGTGCAAATAAGCAGAGGTTACAAGAGACCTCAATTTTCTATAATCATACTTGAGCCACTTTCCAATCAGCATTGAAAGAAATGATACATTAATACTATGTGTATATAAATAATCATCCGAATCACGCATTTCGCTAACGAAATCTACAATATCCCTGTTTTCATTGATTCTTAAAATAATCGAATTAGTAGCCTCATTAACCCGTTCGAAATCGATATTCTTCCCAGAAGAAATATCATGAAGTATATCTTTGATGGTATCAACATTTTGAATATACTGTGCCTTAAATAGCTCGGTGCCGCTAACAGCAACCATTTCTTTGCTATCTTCGTAAACCTTAACTCGTGTAAATCCCAGCTCTTGAATACGCATTATAATATAGTCATTTAGGAGCGAGTTTTCCGCAATGATAATTGCACCATATTCATTGTAAATATCTTCCGCAATCCGCATACCGGGTTTGCATTCGATTACACTGACGAACATTTTCTTCATAGGCACACTCCAATGTAATATTTCTAATCAGTTATTTACATTATTCTATCATATTTCAATTATCAAGTGTACAATTTAGAGTAAACTTGCATTATTTTCAGTGGTATATATTGGTGCTTGATGCGGTTACATTTATTATGTTAACATGGTAGTCGTATTGACTTATCTATAAACAGTTTAAAGGGGTGAAGGGTCGTGCAATCTAATCAATCAGACCGCACAAATAAAACAAAAAAAATTTTGATTGCCTTCAATGGTATCCACAAGTTTCCGATGGCTTTAATTAAATATGGCACCTGTGTGTCTTTAGTTCTTCTTACAATAGGATGCGTGCTTGTCATGTTTAATAGTATAGTTTTGCCATATAACTCTTATTCAGACATGGTATCGAAAGAGATTGTAATAACAAGCTTTATTCTGGGCGCAGAAGCAATCATCGGCGGACTTATTATGGATTTCGTGTCCAAAAGGTAAGCAAAAATGACTACAGGGTTTCAGTGAACATTCTTAAATCATCTTTACTGCAGTAAAGCAGAACATGTGCTGGAAAGCTATTTAGGTCGTTATCAAGAAATTGAAAGCTGATTTTGTATTCCTCACAATATCCTGTAACAACTTCAAGCTCCTCTGCATTTTCTACCACAATTACGGGATAATAAAATGTTTCCATGGAAGCCCTCCTTCAAAGGGATATGCCATAAATTCTACTCCGATCGATTTTTCGTAATACATTAACAGCATAGCACAGCGGTAGCCTAAAATCAATCAATTGCAAACAGCCCCCAACCATATGCTTCATAAATAACATATGGTTGGGGAACAACACAGCTCATGCGCAAATCTGGATACCCTTGTGCAAAATATCGGGTTGTTTTTATTTTTTTGTAGCCAAGATACGTGTCTGCTTGCGCTTTTGCCATGATGTCCAAAGAGGGCCAACAAGACATATTGTGGAGAAGCACCCGCTGAGAGATCCGACGGCCATAGGCAAGGCGAAGCTCACAATAGAATCCAGACCGTTGAGTGCGGCAAATATATACAAAATGGCTATGCTCGCGAACACAGCAATATTTGTATTTAAGGACCTTGTAAGACTCTGCGAAACGCTTTTATCAACAAGATCGTCAATCGGCATTTTTTTGTTTAAGCGGGAATTTTCCCTAATGCGGTCGTAAATGACGATTGTATCGTTAATGGAATAACCCAGGATTGCCAGCGCCACAGCAACAAAGGTGTCGCCTATCGGAATCCTAAATATAGTAAAGGTAAAGAAGGCCACAAGAACGTCATGGAAGAGGGCTATCAAGGCCATCACACCCGCTGAAAGTCCATGAATCTTCCTGAAGCTGAACCAGACGTATAATATGATCAGCACTGCGGAAAGGACAACGGCTATAATAGCATTTTGCAAAAACTTCTTGCCGAAAAAGGGAGAAACATTGTTTGTGCTGTCTAGCTCAAACTCCTGTTCCGGATACTGTTGCTTCAACGTTTCGGTTATAAGCTGAAGATCCTCGTTGCTCGCAGTCTCACCGCCTGCCATGCTGATGACCAATCGTTTTTCACCCGTAGCAAAATCCGTGGTAATCTGCCCTGTCGCAACACGTCCGTCTAAGATATCCTCCACCAGATTAGCTGCTTTGTCAGGATTGAATTCCGTCGTTTCAGACATAGCATATTTCAGAACGGTGCCGCCCTTGAACTGAATATCTACGTTAATTCCGTTTACAACGGTCATTATAAGACCAAAAGCTAAAATACACGCTGAAATAGCGTAATAAATCCTCCGATTCTTATAGAAGGGAAACACCTTCACTTCCTTCTTATCAAAGGTACGCTTTCTCATAAAGAAAGATGGTTTCCTAAACCAGCTATTCTGTACAATGGACGTGGTCATAAGTTTGGTCGCCGTAACTCCGGCTACAAAGTTCATAATAATACCGAACAGAAGCGTGAAAGCGAAGGATAAAATTGCACCGGAGCCGAAATACATCATTACAAATGCGACAATCAAAACGGTAATATTGCCGTCAAAAATAGAGGAAAAGGCCATTTTAAAGCCGGAAGAAACCGCCGCCAGTATTGTTTTACCGCTTTTTATTTCCTCTCGTATTCTCTCGGAGCTAATAACATTGGCATCTACTCCCATACCAATTGCCAGGATAATACCGGCAATACCCGGAAGAGTGATGGAGAACTGCGGCCAGGTTAGTAAAATGAGCTGCCCCCCCACCTGGAAGAGCAAGGAAATAGCTGCGATTATACCGGATAAACGATAGTATAGGATTAGGCCTATACATATTAACACGAATGCTACAATTCCGGCTAGTACCATGACATCCAGAGCGTTATTGCCAAGCGATGGGCTGATGGTACTGTAATTTTCAGTAATCAAAGCAAATGGCAATGCACCGGAGTTTATTTGATTTGCCAGAGTCTTGGCTTCATCCTGGCTACTCAGTCCGCTGATGTAGCATTGATCCGAATCAATCTTGGACTGAACCCTCGGATCCGAAATCATTTGTTCATCTAAATATATAGTAATATGCTGACCGATAAGTCTTTCGGTGGCTTCCGCAAACATTTTGCGGCCTTCCGGCTTCAAGGACAAGTTTACAATATATGCGTTTGGATTTTGTGGGTCAATCGCCGGTGTTGCCTGATCCACATATTTCCCCTCTAAAACAACCTTTCCGTCGGGGTCTTCGAATGTAAGAAGCGCCATGCTGCCCAATTCAGAAATAGCCTGTTCAGGATCAAAATCAGCTTCATCTGATTTCCATGGATAACGAACAAAAATGCAACCATTTTCTTTATCGATAGTTACATCGCGATCTAAAATATTCCTCTGGTCCAGACGTGTTTCTATAATAGCACGAGCTGCTTCCAATTCTGTTTCAGTGGGACTGCGATCTAAATCCTTAGGGACAAAAGCCGCATCAATTCCGCCCTTAATATCAATGCCAAAGCGCATCTCTGATGCACCTTTCAAGTGCAATGAACCTATATCCATACCAAATAAGGCTACATATGCAGTAAGAAGTATAATTAATACTACAGCAAAAAAAGTTCCCTTTTTACTTGCCAATCTATTCATGATTTTGACTACTCCTTTATTTTTAATAAAATAGCTAAAACAGTATTAAGCTAGAAAATAAGGAGGTGCATTAGGAAAATGCGAAGCTATTAAAAAGTAGTTAATTTTGCAGACAGAAATTCGACTGCGTAAAGACACAAAACTATGGGTTTTACGAAAAAAAAGGCCGTTTGCTGTTCCCAAAAATGTCATCATGTAACTATTATTTTTACTGCTTAATAATCTCTGTGCATTTTCGTAGAAAGATGTTTGTTGAACACAGATAACGGCCATAGGATTTTGATCTACCCTGTCGATGCCTCTGGAGGAAACAGAATCCTGATTTATGTCTGCTTCCTTAAATCCTTGAATGAGTATGCCAATGTCAATACTCGAGAATAAGGAAAGAAATAGCATGCAAATAAGGGCCAATAATACAGCTCGAAAACATACTCTGTTTTTAAAAGATTGGGTATTCTGCATGCTTTAGCTCCTCTGTGTATATTGAATACCAGTCAATAAACGCATTTTACGTTTGCGTTTATACAATATATCATGATTTTTAGTAAAAAACAATTTTAAATAATAATGCTTTCAACTCTCAATTTATTCTTTTTGATCTAAAGCTAAATATGGCATTTAGACAATCATATCAACTTTGAGTCATTAATAAACAATTGAAACTGCAATTCCAAAAACGCAGCTGCCCTTCGGTTCATTGTCATTCTTCCCAGAAATATTTCAAAATAATCCATGACGGGACAAATTTCAGTATCTATTTTCAGAACCAGATTAGCCGTTTTCTCTTCGCTATCGACGGAGATAACAGACCTTTCAACAGCGTAATTAACTCTGTCATGAATGTCAAAGGTCGCAACATCGTAATTTCTAACCCTGCTCCTGTGTACATCAGATTTATCTGCCAGTATTAATGCAGCAGATATGTTGCTGACCGGCGTTCCTGTAAGCTCATCATGATTGCCGATGGCCATCATGATTTCTGCAGCCTCCCTGCAACTCATTCCCATACAGGTAAGCATCTCGTAGGCTAAAACAGCCCCCGTATGCGCATGATCCGCCCTGTTAACAGCATTGCCTATGTCATGAAGATAGCCGGCTATCCTTGACAGCTCTATTTCTCTTTCAGAAAAGCCAAGCTCTTCCATAATGTTTCCTGCCGTGCTCGAAACGATCCCCACATGTCTGAAAGAATGCTCTGTATATCCCAATACACGCATCTGCGTTTCAGCAATTTGCAGAAATGTTTTAACTTCCTCACTTTTCTTAATGTCATGAAATGTAATAATATAATCACCCCTCGCCTTATTCCTCAAATTCTACGGCCTTTGCCCACAATGCGCACTCAAGCCTCTTTTTTTCCAACTCACAGCCAATGCTATAGGGCTTTTCAAGACAATTGTTAAACTGCCAGGCATTTGCTGCACATCCGCCACTGCAGAAAAATTTAGCCCAGCACCTCTTGCATTCAGGCTTAGTGTATATGTTTTGTCTGGCAAACATCTGATGTATTTCATTATCTATATAGGTACTATCATTAACATTTCCCATTTTAAACTGCTCCATCCCGACAAATTGATGACATGGATACAAATCGCCTTCAGGTGTCACAGCAAGGTATTCGTTGCCAGATCCACATCCCTTCATCCTCTTGATGACACAGGGACCCTCGTCCAAATCCATCATGAAATGAAAAAAGTTAAAGCCTTCAGCTAGCTTGTGCCTATTAACGTATTCCAGTGCCAGATTCTCATACTCCTCAAACAATACGGAAAGATCCTGCGGCCTGATATCAAAACCGCTGTCCTTTGCTGCAACAACAGGCTCAATGGAAATTTGCTTAAAGCCACGATCAGCTAAATGGATAACATCCTTTGAAAAATCGAGATTTTCGCGGGTAAAGGTTCCTCTGACATAGTAATTATCTTGACCTCTGGAGTCAGCCATTTCCTTAATTTTAGGCAATATACTACTGTAGGTGCCTTTACCATCAACTCTGCAGCGCATCCTGTCGTTGACCTGAGGCCTCCCGTCTATGCTAAGGACCACATTGCCCATATGCTCATTAATAAACTTCATATTATCTTCATTGAGCAAAAGGGCATTTGTCGTAATCGTAAATCTAAAATTCTTCCCGGTTTCCTTTTCCCTTTCCAACGCATAAAAGACAATTTCCTTCACTGCTTCGAAGTTAAGCAGCGGCTCTCCTCCAAAAAAGTCCACCTCGAGGTTGAGCCTTTCAGCCGATTTTTTGATCAAAAAATCTATTGCTTTCTTTCCCGTATCTACTGACATAAGTGATCTTTCCGCGCCGAAATCGCCTGTTGAGGCAAAGCAGTATCTGCATCTGAGGTTGCAGTCATGGGCAATGTGCAGGCATAATGCCTTAACCACCGGTTGGCCTTGCGGGATATGTGATTGATTTGTGAAGTAGCCTTCGTAGGGATCCTCTGAAAAAAGTTGTCCGCAATTTTGCAGTTCTTTCAGCTCCCTAAATGCATCCCAGGCTTCATCTTCGCTATAGCTGTTGGCAAGCTCCTTCACATTTGCAGCTGCACCCATGTCAGTATCTTCGGGAAGCCCTCGTGAAAACCTTTCCAACAGCTCGTAGGCTAGATCATCCAAAAGGTGAACAGCACCACTATTAACATCAAGTACTATATTTTTCCCGTGCATCTTAAATTTGTGAATCATCTATGGGCTCCTCACTTTAGTTCACAGATAAACAGCGAGGGGTCTTAGCCCCCCCGCTGTTTATTTGTCAGTCGTGTAATCCATTTATCTGTTTTCGCACTTCTGATTTGCAACGGTGCAGCTTGTCTTACATGCAGACTGGCATGATGTCTGGCATTCACCGCAGCCTGATTTCTTAATATCCTTCTTTAGGTTTGGATTGTTAATCGTCTTTATGTGCTTCATGTATATTCCCTCCGCCCTTTGTTAACTGCATTGAACATTATAGCATAATCACAAAATATTGAAAAGAACTAATATGTTCTATTCCTGCCTGTACCGTAATATTTATATTGTATGGAGCAAAACATAAGGGAGTAGATTTCATGCCAAGTATTACGAATCTCAATGTAAAACCAATCGGTTATGAAAAGCTAAATGTGGTTTCGTTGATGAAGGGACTTCTCGTTTCTTATATAATTACTATCCCGGTATTCATGCTGCTCGCTTTAATCCTGACAAATACAGATTTCCCTCAACGACTGATTACTCCTGCAGTTGTCGTTACAACCGTCATAAGTGTTCTGACAGCAGGTTTTGTATCGACCAGAGGAGTCCGCAATAAGGGTTGGCTCAACGGCGGCATTGTCGGTTTAATATATATGACAATACTGTATTTAATCAGCAGCTTGATATACAACGATTTTACCATTGATAAATACGTCATAACCATGACAGTGATAGGGATAACCTCCGGAGCAATCGGCGGAATAGTGGGAATAAACACCAAATCATAAATATGGATTAATTACAGCTTCCAGCTCATTGCATGCTGATGTCATCTCATCGGCATTTTTGCTGCGCAAAGCCTTTTGTCCTGCCTTCAAAGGCTCTTTAAGTGCTGCCCTTAAATCTTTGCGAGCCTGCTTATCCTTGCTTTTCGCTACCTTTCTCTCCACCTCTACAGCTTGATATAGAAGGCTCTGTAATCGTTTATAGAGCTCGGACTCCTGTCGAAATTTCTCGTCATCGCCGGCGTATTGCTGTGCATCTTTTATGGCCTTTTGTATATCCTCATCACTCATATTAGATGAAGCTTCGATAGTAATCTCCTGTTCCCTGCCGGTTTTCAGGTCTTTTGCTCCGACATTAACAATGCCGTTAGTATCAATAGAAAATGTTACTACTATCTGTGGTATGCCTGCCATTGCTCTCTCTATGCCTTTCAATTTGAACTTGCCCAAGGTTTTGTTCTGACTTGCCCTGGGACGCTCTCCCTGTAGCACATGTATTTCCACCGATGACTGGAAATTAGCAGCAGTGGTGAATACCTGGCTTTTTGAAATAGGAATCGTCGTGTTTCGTTCAATTACATGCGTACATATACCACCTATCGTCTCTATGCCGAGAGACAATGGTGTAACGTCCAATAGCAACAGCCCATTTACTGTGCCAATCAGCACACCGCCCTGCACAGCGGCACCTATTGCCACGCACTCGTCGGGGTTAATGCCCTTGAAGCCCTCCCTGCCGGTTATGCCTTTAATCTTATCCTGCACGGCGGGTATTCGTGTGGAACCGCCCACCATCAATACCTTCCCTATATCGTTTTTAGTAATATGAGCATCCTCCATGGCTTGCTGTACCGGAGCGGCAGTAGCTTCTACCAGATGAGCTGTCAGGTCGTTGAATTTGGCTCGCGATATTGAAATGCTCATATGGAGTGGCTTTCCGCCGGATTCAATAAGATAAGGCAAGTTAATATCGGCGTTCACGGAAGCAGAAAGATCTTTTTTAGCCTGCTCTGCTGCCTCCTTCAATCGCTGCATTACGCCGGGGTTTCCGGACAGGTCAATCTTATGTTCTTTCTTAAACTCGGATATAAGCCAGTCAATTATACATGCATCGAAGTCGTCGCCTCCCAGCCGATTGTTGCCGGCTGTAGCCAACACCTCTATCACTCCGTCCTTGATGTCAAGCACCGACACGTCAAAGGTGCCTCCACCAAGGTCAAATACCAATACCTTTTGCCTTTCCTCTTTATCAACTCCATAGGCAACCGCTGCGGCAGTTGGTTCGTTTATGATACGTTGTACGGTAAGTCCTGCAATGGTTCCCGCATCCTTGGTAGCCTGTCTTTGGGAATCGGTGAAATAAGCAGGTACTGTTATAACCGCATCGGTCACAGTCTCACCAAGATAATCCTCTGCATCACTTTTCAACTTACCCAGAATCATCGCTGCTATTTCCGGCGGAGTAAAGACCTTCCCATCAATTTTCTTTTTCCAGCCGCCGCCCATCTCACGTTTAATTGAGCTAATAGTACGGTCAGCGTTAGTTACTGCCTGCCGAATGGCAACCTGCCCCACTAAACGCTCACCGGTCTGTGAAAATGCGACAACAGAGGGAGTAGTACGAGAACCTTCTGCATTTGCTATTATTGCGGGTTTGTCGCCCTCCATAACTGCTACACAAGAATTAGTAGTACCAAAGTCTATTCCGATGATTTTTCCCATATATTTATCCTCCGTTATTAATTATTGTCTGCTCTATCTGCAAGCGGCAGTGCTACTTGCCTAATGTAGTATTTGAATAGCCGCTCAACAAGGGCGGCAACAGAAAAAGCACAGTAAATTCGCCAGCATTATCTGAAAGAGGGTACGTCCCATAACCTGCATATCAAAACCTCTATTTTGTCCTCTTTGCTGATATGTGAAGCCACCCTGCTGCAGTTGTAGCAACAGTTGCCGGTACTTCACATTGCCCGGATCCTCTTGTACCGCCTGTTCGGCATGATTCAGTGCCGTTACCCTGTTACCCATTCCTGCATTCGCTAAAGCGCTAAAGTAATACCACTCTGCATTCCGTTCACTTAATTGCGAAAGCGCCAATAAGGCACTTTGGTACTGTTGATTCCGGATAAGCATTTGTATCTGTCGAAAGGCAGGCGAAGCTGATGGGTCATTGCTTTGCTGTCCCCATGCCTGGCCGAATATTTCGCTAAAAATGTCATCAAACCCTCCAAAACCAAATCCGCCATATGGATTGTTGTAATGGTTACCGCCGGACTGTCCCTGACGTTGTTGTCCATAGCTTCCATCGGGTCTCTCATAGGAAGTGCCGCCGGTTTTTTCTGTTTTAATCTGCTCATAAGCTGCATTTACACGGCTCATCATTTGCTCGGCCCCTTTATCACCCGGATTCAGGTCAGGATGATATTTCTTTGCCAGTTTGCGATAAGCAGCTGTAATTTCCTCCTCAGAGGCAGAAGAGCTAAGTCCAAGTATTTTATACGGGTCTTCCATATTATTTATGTGCCCCTTTCCTTCTTTGTACTTTATATTTCTGCCAGACTCCTGAATACAAAATGTTATGCAAAATATGCTGATCTCGCCTAATGGGCAATTTTTCAAACTGGTTGGTGCATTCTGCTATCAGCATAGTAAGCATAGGCTTATAATCTGTACCCTTTTGTGACACTAATGGATTGTACCTTTGCTTTTTAATATCTGCCCTCTTATCATTCACGGCATCCAGCAAATAGATAAAACGCCCAAGAGCCGCACCCATATTATATAGAACATCAGAATAATCATCCTTCTTCCAGACAAATAAGGCCCCCATCAGTTCACCGAAACAGTTGGCAGGCAAATCGGGATTAAGCTCGTTGCTCCTTTCCATACTCCTAAGGCACCGCAAGCTGTCCGTAATTGCCATATGCTGGCTCGGGTTAGTGTCTATTATACCGGCCAGGTATTTCTCAAGAAGTCTGCTCCTTTTTCCTGCAATAGGGTTATTATCGTCCTTCCAATCATCCACACACTTATAATAGGACAGAAGTATGTTCATATCAGCCGCGTAAGCAGTGACAGAAGTCTGAATATAATAGTTTTTTCGAAGTGGATGTCGAATACAATGCCGACTGTTATGGGTCTCCTCCAGCTCATACAGAGACGACAATAATATGATTAGAAAGGTCATATCATAAGTGAGCGTTGCTCGGCCAATACTACCATAACCGGTAGTTAGTTGATGACACAAACCGCAATAATAATTTCGGTACCGAATCCTTTCTTCTTTTGACAATGTTTTAGGGTTAATTTCGATATATCCAAACACTAGCTACCTGCTTCCTTCTTCTTGCAAGGCATTTGCCCTCATATATAAACACAAATGGCTATAAATGGAACAGGATGTAACAATGCCTTAGTAATGTTACATCCCCTTGTCAAAATAGCCATATTAGATGCACTTGTCATAGAAAGTTATCCATAACGGATATTTGTTAAGATTCAATAGGTTGTACTACTTCCTTAACAGCCCATTTCTTTATGTTTATTTTAGCTTTTTCAACACCGGTCTCGATAGTAACCTCGTCGTCCTTAATGTTTACGATAATACCGGTAATACCTCCGATTGATATAATGGTATTGCCGACCTGCATAGCTTCAAGCATCGCTTTCGTTTTCTTATCACGTCTTTTCTGCGGCAGGAATATCAATAAATACATTATCAATATGAAAAATACCAGATATCCCAATGTTATTAAAAGGTTTTGATCCATATCTTCCTCCAAAAGATTTTATTTTATTATAGGCTGTAACACCCTTAATAATTAAGTTATTTTGCTTACCTACTAGGGCATTTTGCGATGTTACATGTTTTTAGTTCCGCAGCACAATATATTGCGGGTATATAAGAAAGTGTGTCACTATATATTGTGCAGCTAAGTTTATTAAGGTTACATCGCAAAAGCCTTTACTAACCAGTGTATCCATATTTGCTAAAAAATCCATTTCTAAAATCCGCCAATCTATCATCCATTATAGCTTGTCTTATCTCTTTCATCAAGTTAATTAAGAAAATTAAATTGTGCCAGGTTGTCAATCTGATTCCCAGTACTTCTTTTGCTTTTAGCAAGTGCCTTATATAGGCGCGAGAAAAATTCTTACAGGCATAGCAATCGCATTCCGGATCCATTGGCGTAAAATCTCTCGCATATTTTGCGTCTCTAACAATGATTCTGCCTCGGCTTGTAATAACTGTTCCATTCCTGCCGTTACGTGTAGGGAGAACACAATCGAACATATCGATGCCCCGTATGGCCCCTTCAATCAGATAATCAGGGCTACCAACACCCATCAGGTACCGTGGCTTATTCTCGGGAAGTAGCGGTACGGTACACTCAAGCATTCTGTACATATCCTCAGCGGGCTCTCCCACGCTAAGTCCCCCAATGGAATAGCCTGGGAAATCCATTTCCACCAGCTCCTTTGCACTCTGCTGGCGTAAATCAGCAAACATCCCGCCCTGGACAATTCCAAACAATGCCTGCTTATCGGTGTTGGTATGAGCCTGCTTGCATCGCTTCGCCCATCTGGTCGTTCTCTCCAATGATTTTTTTGTATAATCATAATCAGCCGGATATGGAGTACACTCATCAAAGGACATAATAATGTCCGAGCCTAAATCATTTTGAATCGCTATTGACAATTCGGGTGAAAACAAATGTCTTGAGCCATCGATGTGAGATTTAAAGGTTACGCCCTCTTCCTTGATATTTCTCAGGTCACTTAGGCTGAACACCTGGAACCCTCCGCTGTCAGTCAGTATAGGCCTGTCCCAGTTCATGAAACTATGCAGCCCGCCTGCCTCACGAATTAGATCATTTCCCGGTCTCATGTAAAGATGGTATGTATTGCTGAGAATTATCTTCGCATCTATTTCCTTAAGCTCATCCGGTGACATTCCCTTCACCGTAGCCTGTGTGCCAACGGGCATAAAAACAGGTGTTTCAAAGGAACCTCGAGGTGTATGCACTATGCCAAGTCTTGCTCCTGTCTGCTTACACTTTTTCGTTAATTCATACCGTATCGCTGCCATATTTTTCCCCTTATTTAGGGCATTTTGCGATGTATCTTTTTTTAGTTCCGCTGCACAATATATTGCGGGTATATATGAAAGTATGTCATTATATATTGTGTAGCTAATTTATGTTAAGGTTACATCGCAAAAGCCTTATTTAATCAGCATTGCATCGCCGAAGCTAAAAAACCTGTAATTTTGCTCAACTGCCGTATGATATGCTCTCATAACATTAGCTTTCCCTGCAAATGCACTGACAAGCATAATCAATGTAGATTCAGGCAAATGAAAGTTTGTTATTAATGCGTCAACCACCTTAAAAGAGTATCCGGGATATATAAATATATCAGTCAATCCCTCCGAAGGTTTGATACTTCCAGCTTCATCGCCTACCGTTTCAAGAACACGACAGCTGGTCGTTCCTACAGCTATTATCCGTCCCCCATTTGCCCTGGCTGTGTTGATTGTATCTATTGCTGCAGCATTTAAGCTGTAATACTCTGAATGCATGACATGCTCTTCAACATTTTTTACCTTAACAGGTCTAAATGTACCAAGACCCACATGCAGCGTTAAGGATGCAAAGAGTATCCCTTCTTGCTTCAGGTCATCCAGCAGCTCATCAGTGAAATGAAGCCCTGCAGTTGGAGCTGCGGCAGACCCCCTATATTTAGAGTAAACAGTCTGATAACGCTCCGGGTCATCAAGCTTTTTTGTAATATAAGGAGGCAACGGAACGATACCAACCTGATCCAAAACCTCCTGGAATATCCCCATATATTCGAAGCGGACAAGTCTGTTCCCGCCCTCAACCACTTCTACAATTTCTGCGCGAAGCTCTCCATTCCCAAAGGTGAATTTAGCTCCCGGCTTTGCCCTTTTGCCTGGTTTCAGCAATACCTCCCAGATATCACCCTCAATATTTTTCAACAATACAAATTCAATCTTCCCGCCGGTATCAGAACGTCTGCCAAGAAGCCTGGCTGGCATTACCCTTGTGTCGTTTATGACAAGACAATCCCCTTTTCGCAGGTATTCCTTCAAATCACAGAAGACCTTGTGTTCAATGCTACCGCTATTTCTATCTAATACGAGAAGCCTGGAGCTGCTTCTTTGAGCTAAGGGCTCCTGTGCAATTAGTTCCTGTGGCAGTTCATAATAAAAATCACTGGATTTCATTTGTCACCTATGTCTGTAGTTTATATCAATATTTTTACTACTTCAAATGAAATCATACACTAAGAAAGGCTGTTTTTCAACATATCATCCTTTTAGCTAGATAAGTTGAACAAATAATTTGGGACAAGGAAGAATAAAATTTGTTCAACGTAAGGCTATAGTAATACATGTGAAAAAACTTGTCGTCCCGATTCTTTTTTTCAATGTATATAGATTCTTTTTAATTATTCTTTGTAGACTTGATTACTCTACTTTTGTTCCCTGGAAATAGTGGGTTAGAATCTGGTCATATGTCAAACCGGCCTTGCCCATACCGATTGCACCCTCCTGGCTCATGCCGACAGCATGCCCCCAGCCTTTACCGGTAAATGTGTATGTTTCTGGTTGTACTGATGCTTTTTTGACATTGCCATCAGCTCCAAGGATGCTTATTTTATTATTGGAGCCCTTAAGTGTCTTAACCCCTGAGGCTGTAATGACCGTCTTACCTCCAAGCTGCGTTCTGATTGGCGCAGAACTATCCGGTATCAATGATCCAATATCGGTAGATTTTTTGTCAGTCTGCGGCTGCTTGTCATCCTCTGTTTGCACCTCTGTTTTTTCGGCCGGATCCTTTATCTGACTCGCACCGGCTATATCAGTATCCTTTTTACTGTCAGCTGTACTTGCTGTTACATTGACCGAATTGTCCGTGCCAACCGCAGCATTATTCTTCGTAGAGTGTGACAGTGTCGCAGTAAAAACATCAGCATCCGTTGTAATAGTATAAAGCTGACTGCTTAATCCGAAAAGAGTACGGCATTTTTCATTAGAATAGTATGCAGGCTCTCCTCTGCTTGCCCCCCTGACGGCTAGTTGGGTCACCCTGCCCGTATCTGCAGTCCTGGTGATAGATATGCCAAGAATATTCCCCAATTGCGGAAGTTTCGTTCTTACATCAGATGCACTTAATGTTTTGGTCCAGTTTGTAATTTTCTCATACTTGTCTTCAACGCTTACAAGGTATGGATGGGTCGAACCCCAGACATTGCGCACATCCTCAGTGCTGCCACCACCTGATGCAAAATAGTATATGTGCTGCGCAGGAGCTCCATTATATGTAATAATCTTATCCTTAACCTGGTCGATTACTTTATTACAGGATGGCACCTCGCTGCTGTAACCCCTGTAAACCTGGCAGCTGGTAGTGGCACAAACGTCAAAGCCCGTCTTACCGTGCTTGCCCATACTGTTGATTACATACATCTTCGATGCAATTGCCTGCGCTTTTAAAGCTTCGTCCGGCGATCTCCCGCCGATTTCAGGAGGTACATTGCCATAGAGATATTCCTGTATTGTTACAACATTTATTACTGTCATATCGCTATTCGACAGTCTCTTAACCTCAAGAGAGCCTCTATAAAGCTTGCCTTTAATATCAAGAACAGGTGGATTATTTTCTGATGTAGGTTTTATGCGGAAATAAGCAGAATTGCTGTCAAACATGCATAATACTCGGTGTGAGACATCGTTAACAACGATCCTTGTAGATGATGGCTGAATAGTTTCAAAGCCCTCATCACCCAGCACCGCCCTAACATTCTCAATCTCAGTTTGAGCATCTTTTTCACCCACAAATGAGCCCGTCCATACCTGCCATCCATCGGCATATGAAACATAAGCCTCTACACCCGCTTTCATATATGCTGCCGCTTTTGCAGCGGCACTTGCTGCATCGGAGTAATTATTGCCTATTTTTATATGATATGGCCCGTATGCGGTACCTGAAGGCGAAGTTGCAGAAGGACTATATTCTTTGAGCCCATTGCCTGTATTGTAATAATATGCGTCCTTTCTTACATAAATAGCCGAAGAGCTCGGCTGCCTATATATTTCAGTAAAAGTATCGTTTTTGAAATAGCCAATCTGTAAACCGGCAGTAGCAGACACCGCAAATATGGACTGAGCCGTATTTACAGCATTATCCCTGTAATACAACCCAACTCTGACAGTATCCGGAATCTCATTGGCACCTATTGAAACAACCGATGATGTTAATATTAAAGCTGCGGTAATCAACAATACCGCTGCCTTTTTGTAATTCTTCTTAATCATGTCAGCACCTTCTCGTTAGTGAAAAATTATTAAACCCGTATAATGAATGCTTCATATGCTTGTTTATTCGACATAAAATAGCGGCTTACCTTCTATATCGGCATTTTTAACCGTTTTTTTGACTATATTTAATCTAAATGTAACATATGAAACATAGAATAACCTTCGCAATCAAACGTGAATAATTCCCGAAATAGTTATAATTAGGTATTTCTACAAAAATATTTGACAACAGATTAGCCTGATGTTATTATTATTTAAACAGAAATTGAATAATTATAGGTAGAGGCGCATTTCTCATTATTAGCATCGCAGAGAACCGCAGGAGTTTAAAGAAACGATGTGAAAGGGAGAATTGCCGAAGGAACAGTTTCCTGCCAAAATGTTTCCTGGTTGTAATTCGAATAGTATTACAACTGTCATCAATATTTGATGGAGCGCTATCAGTTTTTAATACCCACTCAAACTATTGGAACTGCTGGCGTCTAGCTGGCAGTTAATTTATTTTAAGGAGGCTTTTATTTACATGAACAATAAGTTAAAAGTCGGAATACTTGGCGGAACAGGGATGGTTGGTCAGCGTTTTGTTACTCTTCTTGAAAACCATCCATGGTTTGAAGTTACAGCCATTGCAGCAAGCGAAAGATCAGCCGGTCTCCATTACGAAAAAGCTGTGGAAGGTCGCTGGAAAATTAATTCTCCGATGCCTGATGCTGTAAAAGGAATCATGGTTAAAAACGTTAACCAAATCGATGAGCTTGCGGACGAAATCGATATGGTCTTTTGCGCCGTTGACATGAATAAGGATGAAATACGTGAACTTGAAGAAAAATACGCAAAAGCTGAGATTCCTGTTATATCAAACAACTCGGCCCACAGACATACAGAAGATGTGCCAATGATAATACCTGAGATTAATCCCGAACATACAGCTATTATTGAAAAGCAAAGGAAACGCCTTGGCACAAAGAGAGGCTTTATAGCGGTAAAATCCAACTGTTCACTCCAGAGCTACGTACCTTCAATCCATGCGCTGATGCAGTTCTGTCCGGATAAAGTACTGGCTTGCACCTATCAGTCAATTTCCGGATCCGGAAAAGTGTTTAAGGACTGGCCGGAAATATTGGATAACGTTATCCCCTATATAGGAGGAGAAGAAGAAAAAAGTGAAATGGAACCGCTAAAGATTTGGGGCTCTATTAAAGGAAATTCGATCGTGCCGGCAAAAGGTCCTATTATATCAACGCAATGCTATAGAGTGCCAGTTTCAGATGGACACCTGGCTGCGGTTTATATTTCATTCAAGAATAAACCCTCGAGGGATGAGATACTCAACTGCTGGAAGGAGTTCAAAGGAAAGCCTCAAGAAATGAAGTTGCCAAGCGCTCCATCCCAGTTCCTGACATACTTTACTCAGCCCGACAGACCACAATCAAAGCTTGACAGAGACCTGGAAAATGGAATGGGAATTGCAGTTGGCAGACTGCGCGAAGACTCCTTGTTCGACTATAAGTTCACTTGCTTGTCCCATAATACCATTAGAGGAGCTGCCGGCGGTGGAGTATTGATGGCAGAGCTGCTAAAGGCCGAGGGATGGTTGTAGGATTTGGCTACATGTAAACATATCTGCCAAACCATATTTAGAAAGGATGTTGCGTGATGAAAAAATGTATATTTACAGGCTCCGGTGTTGCAGTCGTTACTCCATTTAAGGAGTCAACTGTTGATTATGAGAAGCTTGGAGAGCTTTTAGAGTTTCAGATTAAAGAGGGGACGGATGCAATCATCATCTGCGGGACAACAGGCGAAGCATCTACTATGCCCGATGACGAGCATATTGATGTAATCGAATATGCCGTAAAAAAGGTGAACGGCAGACTCCCGGTAATCGCCGGTACAGGGAGCAATGACACAAGACATGCCATCAACTTAAGCGTACGCGCAGAGCAAGTGGGTGCCGATGCGATATTAAGTGTAACCCCATACTACAACAAAACTACTCAGCGCGGCCTGTACGAGCATTTTAAAGTCATAGCCGAGGCTCTGTCCATACCGATAATACTCTACAATGTGCCTTCAAGGACAAACCTGAATATTAACCCCGGCACAATGAAGATGCTCTCGGAAATAGATAACATAGTTGGTGTAAAGGAATGCAACCTCAACCAGGTTGGCGAGACCATAAACCTATGCGGTGATGATTTTACCGTGTATTCAGGTGAAGACGGTCTTATCGTTCCTCTTATGGCTCTCGGTGGCAAGGGTGTGATTTCTGTAATGGCAAACATCATCCCAAGTGATACGCACAATATTGCTTCAAAATTTCTTGCAGGTGACGTGGAGCAAAGTAGAAAGCTAGCCCTGAAGACCTTCGATTTAATAAAAGCCCTATTTATCGAAGTCAATCCTATTCCTGTAAAGGAAGCAATGAACTTAATGGGCATGAATGTGGGCAAATGCAGGATGCCTCTTGTTGATATGGATGAATCAAACAGAAGTATATTAATCAGGGCAATGCAAGATTACGGGCTAATTTAAAATGCAGCAATAACTATTCAAAAGAAGGAAGTGCTATTTTGATAAACATATTATTAAGTGGATGCAATGGAAAAATGGGTCAGGTTATCACTAAGCTGGCTAAACAATATGATAATTTAAAGATTGTCTCAGGCTATGATATTGCTGACAGTGTCAAACAGGATTATCCTGTTTTTACTGACTTAAGCAGTTGTGATGCTAAAATTGATGTCATTATTGATTTTTCCAACCCTGCTGCTCTAAAAAAGCTGTTAGCTTTTGCTACAGAGAAAAAGCTGCCTATCATAGTAGCGACAACCGGGCTATCATCGGAACAAAAGCATTTACTGGCAATTGCTTCAGACAGTATCGCGGTTTTCTATTCAGCCAATATGTCTGTTGGTGTCAATTTACTAATTGATCTTGTAAAAAAAGCAGCAAAGGTTCTTGATTCAAATTATGATATTGAAATAATCGAAAAGCATCATAACCAAAAGATTGATGCACCAAGCGGTACCGCTTTGACTATAGCAGATTCAATAAATGAAGTTTTAGATCATAAGTACGAGTATGTTTATGATCGACATTCCCGCAGAAAAAAGAGAAGCAAATCTGAAATCGGTATGCATGCAGTACGCGGTGGAACTATTGTGGGAGATCATTGTGTTATATTTGCAGGAAATGACGAAATCATCGAAATTAATCACAGAGCGGGCTCAAAAGAAATTTTTGCTACCGGCGCTCTTCGAGCAGCCAAATTCATACATGACAAGGAACCGGGCATGTATAATATGAGCGATCTTATCGGCCCAGAATAATTCAGGGATGAATTATTCTGGGCATTTGTGTATTATCTCCGGTTTGTGTCAGAAGTACCTCCTGATCCCATCATCGCCTTCATGTTCCTCTCCTGACTCATCAGAATTTTGCTGTACATCCGCCGGTAGCAAAATATCGTTGCTATCCTGTTTTTCTTCTGAGCCGGCTTCTTCAGTATCATCCTCGTAATCGTCGTCGTCATCGTCATAATCGTCGTCATCGTCATAATCTTCATCATCGTCGTCATCATCGTCTGTTTCCTCTTCAATACAAGAAATCATATACTTTTTCAATTTAGGATAAGCATAGAAATTGGTTAGAAATCCTGTCAAGCTAAAGGTCAGGAAAAAGTAAGGTATAAATCCAATAACTGAATTGAATGGTACGATTAGTCCAAACGATAGAAAAACAATAAAAGCGCACAATAACAATATGCCAATGTTCGGCAGAAACTTTATCACAGCGAATATTAGAGAATTCTTATATAAGTTTTTTAGTGAAAGATCAAAGGTAATCATTAGAGGGTATATATACAGATTCATACATGCATATACTACGAACATAACACCCATAATTGAAACACCGAGTAAACCAAGAACTTGCGAAATTTGGTTCTCTGATATCAATACAGAATACGCTCGGATAGAAATCAGCATTAAGAAGGTAACAAGAAAGTTTATGGTACTGACTATAAGACTCTGCTTCATATTCGTTTTAGCAGTGTCCTTAAAGTCCCCCCATAGAAAGGCGTGTTCTTCACGGGCATAGTTTCTCATTATATAGGTGAAGCCGGCCTGTGCAGGCCCAACAGTCACCATTGGCACACACATCATGATAGTAAGAAGTATAAACTTGAGCATGATATCACTCCGGAGCATTTCAGGGTCATTCATTGCATTAGGGATGATATTCGGAAAAAAATAAAGCATCACGAACATTCCAAGAATAAGCGCAGGTAAATTAAACACCAAAAACATCATGTTAACTTTAATAAAGTTCCAAAACTTTCTTTGGAGTATCTGAAAGAATACTACAAAAGGAGATCTGGGTGGTGCATCCTTTGGTACTCCCGGTCCGGGTTTATTATAATCGAAAAGTCCAAAAAAGCCTGCCATAGTATTTCCTCGTTTCTTAGATATATTAATCCATCACATCAAACAGGAGTTGACTAGTATTCATTTTATCAATAATGACAATATAATTCAATATAACAAATTTCTCATTTCATATCATTTTATTAATTTTATCATTTTCTCCAAAGTTTGAGTTTCCGCAAAACGTAAAAAATAGCTTTTGATTAAGCAGTGATAATCAC
>CAYOKA010000021.1:0-24571 GCA_964404395.1 uncultured Oscillospiraceae bacterium
AGCTGTCCGAGCCCTCCTGTCCAAAATCGATACACCCTTCACTTAGCTGTTTCTTGAGTGCCTGCATGATTTTCGTTCGGTCGCTAACCTCTTGATCCATTTTATTTATGAATAAATAGACCGGGACTCGATAAATAGACAGCAATCGCCACAAGGTTCTTGTATGGCTTTGCACACCATCCGCACCGCTGATGACTAAAATGGCATAATCCAGCACTCGGAGGGTTCTCTCCATCTCCGTTGAAAAATCCACATGACCGGGGGTATCCAGCAAAGTAATATGGGCATCGCCTATCTCAAGCATGGCCTGCTTGGAGAAAATAGTAATGCCCCTGGCACGTTCCAGTTCGAAGTGATCCAAGAAGGCATCTCGATTGTCAACCCTGCCCATTTTCCGTGTTTTCCCGCTCAAATATAAAAAGCTTTCCGATAAGGTTGTCTTACCGGCATCTACATGCGCTACAATTCCTACAACCAACTTTTTCATCCTTCGCAATAACGACTCAATTCAAAATTAATTTTTTACGTTTCAACGAGGCAGTAAAAAGCTTTTAGCCTTGTCATAATTCTTTCATTGTCTATATCGTCTACGCTTATTTCTTGTCAGTGTTTTATCGATACCTCTATAATACCAGCTAGTCAGGAATCAGACAATTCGGATAACCGTTTCCTTGTCATTTCATACCCGCCCAAATGACTTTTTGCAGAAGTTACCTGCAATAAAAAATGAGTATGGGCAAAAATATCTCTGGGAGGTATGAATAGTGGAGAAAGAATATTATATAAAAAGTCCGGCCAAAGTGCTTATAAGAACAACTGACAAGGCGATTACTATTAGCAGAAAAGGCTTTATGAACCTGGCTACTCACGGTTTGAAGGGCGAGAAGACAATCCCATTGAAAAACATTACATCAGTCCAAATAAAAAAGCCTGGCCTCACAAACGGATATATCCAATTTGGCATTTTGGGTGGCATTGAAAATAAAGCGGGCATTCTTAGTGCAACCCAGGATGAAAATACCATCATGTTTACAAAAGCGAATTATAATGACATGCTGGAATTGAAGGAATACATCGATTCATATGAGGATGATAGCAAAGCGAAAGGTAATAACGTGCCGATCGAGAGATCCCCGGCCGAAAAGGTTAAAGAGCTCAAAGAACTATTAGATATGGAAATAATCACTCAGGAAGAATTTGATGCAAAGAAAAGAGAATTACTTGGGTTATAGCTACCATTCTCATTCAACCCGATTACCAGCTGAGTTTGTTTTAGCCGGTTTATTTATTATGCTCTCTCACCACTCAAACCCATCCGGCTTTTCAATTTCGGGGTATTCATCATCGGAGGCCTCGTTTGGAATAATCCTCTCATACTCGTCTGTTTCGCTATTGTACTTTTATCTAACTTTTTTGCGCAAATTTTTGACTAGGGGACTAAATTTTGGCTAAAACCCATCAAATCAGTTAACATAATTCAAGAAAAGCGTGCTTATCAGGCCCCTACTCCAAATTTTGCGCAGAATATCGGTGAATTACCTAAATCTCTGATAAACAAAAGATAATATGTTGGTTTCCATTATCTCGCTTCATGATTTGCCCTGCACCAGTCCTTTTTTATTATTCGTAGGTAATCTGCTCTCTGTACTTTTTTGGAACTCCTATTTTTCCTGCCTCTCAAAATAGACCTCCGGTAAAACAATTTGAATCTCCCTATCCGAATTCTCCTTTTTCCAATAAACAACAAATAGTACCTTGGCGTACTTAGATTTATAGCTTTTTTGCACCATTTCCTCTATTTTATTAAGGAAAGCCTTTGAAAAACGGAATAGTCTGTTTCCTTTAGCATCGCAGCACCATCCCTCAGCTAACTTCAGTTCGTCGCCGCTCCTGAGCCGAGATATTCTGCCCTGACATCTGGCAAAGCTGTCCAACAATACATCTCTATGGGATAGCTGCATGACCAGCTGCGCCGGCTGTTTATAAGCCCTGGAATCGCTTACCCGGATCAAGCCCTCCACCTTGATGGAATCCAAATAATTACCATTATAGTGAATGGTCAGGTTACATTTCGCCCTTGTAAGTGCCACATATAGCAGCCGCTTGTCCTCATCTTTTTCAAAAGCTTTTATTGGGACAGGCAAATTAGCGGGCGCATTACTGTTCTCAATATCTTTTCCGAATTGATCCAGCACCAGAAAAACATTGTCAAATTCACGCCCTTTGGTCTTGTGTATGGTTGAAACAAATATTGTATCCGTATTTCCGTCGTAGAAATCCTCCATTTTTGATTCTCTAATAAAAATATCCAAATCGGACTTGTATTTTGTCTTAGTGTTTGTTTTTTCGAAATCAGCAATCATTTTTCTGCACATTTCAAGATTAGTGCTTCTGCTGAAGCGCTCTTCCAGCCTCCTTTTGGCCTTAATCCACGTTTCATCGTCTATTGCATACACCCCATCTTCCAATCTAAGCTGATTCAGGAAAAACCTCACCTCTGCCAGATTATATAAATTAAATCCTTCGTTAGATTGAATTAGTCTGGCTGGCATCCCATATTTCAATAAGAGTCCGGTGATTTGCATCGCTTGCTCATTCGTTAGCGTCAATATGCAGGTAGGCCCTGACAAGCCTGTTGAAAGAACATTTTTTACGACAGGTTCAATCAAGTTGCCGCTACTGTAGCAAAAGAGCTTTATCGTACCATTATCGGCATGTTTGGAGGTAATGGGTGTCTTTTTAAGTCTTCTTGATAATCTTTTTACAAACTCATTGGAGAATTCTACAAGATTTTTTTTGCTTCTGTAGTTCTCGGTCAGTTCGTATAAAGCAGAATTCTGCTCATCCATCAGCCTTTTCATATAATTTGAGCTGGAGCCTCTGAATGCGAAAATATTCTGGTCATCATCTCCAACGGCGATTACACGCATGTCCTCGTTATATTTCATGAGGGTCCTTACCAGCTCATATTCGTCGGCATCCATGTCCTGAGCCTCATCTATAACCAGGACGGTTTTAGTTATCCGCCCCGCTTCCACCTCTCCCGTGTTGATTTTCCGGATAGCTTCCCGTATAACGGCTCCCGACTTCTCCAGCGTCCCAACTCTGCCCAGTAGATCAAAGCAATAAGAGTGGAATGTTTTGATTTCAATAAAGTTTGCAGCATTTCCAACTAATTCGGTCAGCCGCCTTTTAAACTCTGTCACCGCCGACCTGGAAAACGTCACCATAAGCATTTGCTCATGCTTGACATCCTCCATATGCATAAGGGATGCCAGCTTGTGGACAAGGATGCGAGTTTTGCCGCTTCCCGGTCCGGCAGCAACAACAATATTTTTTGAGTCCTTGTCTTTTATTATTTTAAGCTGCGAAGCCGATAACTGACCAAAGAGCTTCCTGAATTTTGCCGGTGTAATGCTCCTTATAATCTCATCGCCCCGGCTTCCCCTGAAATATTTCCTCAAGAATGCACTGTAATTCATTTGGAAATAATCATCGGTAAATTCCAGCGCCGCCTTGTAATCATCAATCATCTTTCTGGCGTACTCTCCCACGATATGAATCTGCTGAATTCTGCCTTCATAAAAGCTACTCAGCTTCTTATAGTCCTCAGCCGTGTATCTCTTTTTATTATTCTTCTCAATTCTCTCGATAGTCAGGCCATTATAGATCACCAGAAAACCGCCTTCTATCTTGACGGCTTCGATTCTTGACAGGTAGAACAGCGCATCCTCAACCTCTTTGCAGGATGCTTGCATATCAAACATGGTAATCTCTCTCATATTGCTCCTTCAATTCCAATACGGAAAAATCGACCGCTACCTCATCAGCCGTGGTTCCCTGCCCTTGCGGAACACTATTGGTGAGCTCCGTAAGATATTTCACGATGAATTCGGCCAGTTCCAGCCTTTTCTCCAGTCTTTGCTTAATTTCCTCTGGGTCAAGGAGCCCCATTACGGCAATATGATTCGGAGAAGTCCTCCGGCGGCGAATCCACTTATTTATTACCCACAAATTTAAAAGCGTCTTGATCCTTCCGGGTGTCACATCCTCGCAGCCAAATTGCTCTGCTTGCTCATTCAGCTCCTTGATGTTTAGAGTCTTTTCATCCTTATCGATTACCGTAAGAAGAAAATGCTCCAGCTTACCATAGGAATTTAAAATGCTCCCTGTTCGATTTTTGCTTCCCCTTTTCCGTATAAATGCCAATAAATCCTTGGCATCTGCAAGGATTCTTTCCTCGCGGAGCAGGGTTATAGCTTCAATGACCTCACGCTTGTCTATTGCAAGACGGTCGGCAAGGTAATCGACTCTGGATTCTGCATCTTCATCCCCGGAGCGACATCTGCTTCTGCTGGAAATCAATGATTTGATTATCCTTATTGCGTGCGTCCTTTGCTTTTCATCAAAACGATGAGAATTGTTGATTCTATTAATAGCTTCCGCGGCATTTCTCACAAGAATGCTGTCCGCGTAGACACGAGGATTGTTTTGCTCCCGTTTCAGGTAGCCTGATTCCTCCAATGCTGCAATGGCTGTTTTCACTCTTGTTTCTAAATCCCTGACATTCTCATCCCAGCCAGCCTTGCGTGCAATTTCCAGTGCGGATTGAGATACTTTAGAACGAAGCTTGGTAAGATCCTTGATTGCTCTCCAAACCTGCTGAATCTCCTGTATGCTCACCTTTGTCTGGTTCAAAAGTATAAAGTGCTTATTGAGATCCTCATCATTAAACAGCACATAGCAATCGGCAGAAATTTTTTCGTCCCGTCCGGCTCTTCCCGCTTCCTGGATGTAATTTTCAAGTGAATCTGAGATATCATAATGAATGACCATACCAACATCCTTTTTGTCGACACCCATACCAAACGCAGAGGTAGCTACCATGATAGAAACCTCCCCCTGGATAAACGCGTTCTGGTTTTCCGCCTTCTCCTTCTTATTTATATCTCCATGGAAGGCCCTTGCTGCAAACCCATCCTTGCTTAGCCTGAGTGCAAGCTCCTCCGCCCTTTTTCGTCTTGACACATAAACGATAGTGGGACAGTTTTTCTCTTCCACCAAATCCCGGACAGTGTTATACTTTTCTTCTTCATTATCTTTTTCAAAAACCCTGTAACTAAGATTAGTTCTAGCCGTTCCCGTTTTAAATACTTCCATTTCAATGGCCAGTTTGGTCTTGAAATATTCTTGGATATCCTCGATTACCTGCAGCTTTGCCGTTGCCGTAAAACAGGATACCGGAATGCCATCCTCAAGGTTTTTCTTTTCCTGATAGCTTTTTATGAAATCGCCAATGTACATGTAATCGACTCTGAAATCGTGTCCCCATGCCGAAAAGCAGTGTGCTTCATCAATGACGAAGCGCACTACATTTCTTCCCAGCAGCAGACGTTCAATAGTTCTGGATCTCAACAATTCCGGCGATATATAAAGAATATTGGCTGAGCCATCTTCCACCCTTTCCATTGATCTGGCCCGTTCGATTGGATCAAGCATTCCATTGATTGTTACAGCCTCCGTGATGCCGACTTTTTCAAGGTTGTCCACCTGATCCTTCATCAATGACTGCAACGGAGAAATAACAACAGTCAGGCCATTTACATTAGCCCCGCTCATAAGAGCAGGAACCTGAAATGCAATAGATTTGCCGCCCCCTGTTGGGAAAACGGCCAGCAATGATTTATTTGCGACGGCTGCAGCCACTGCTTTTTCCTGCAAAGGCTCCCCTGCATAGGTCCTATAGGAATCAAACTCAAAAAAACGCTTCAGGCCTTTATGTATATCCAGGGCTTCATTGCAGTAAACGCATCCCCTCAAGCAAGGCTTTCTCCTCAAAAGGTACATTAAGCGCTCCACATGGGGGTAGTTTCGCAAGACCCAGGGAGGCGTGATAGAGAAGGGGCTCTCAGCGTTTATCAACGTAAGGCAGTAAGTCAGCTCAACAGGGTATTGCTTTACCATATCGTAGAGGTTTGCATGTTCGCATATTCTAGAATAGAACTTTTTTCTTATTACAGATTCTATGTTTCCTCCGATTTTCTCATAATCCAGGAAATGAAAGAAAGCACTAAACTCAGCCTTATCCTTTAGCAGAAAATAAAAGATGAGTTTCATACTGTCATCCAAACGCTGAAAGGCTGTCACTTCATCGAAAAAAAGGTCTCTGGCCTTTATTGAATCATTGAGCGGATTGTTCAGCTCATCGGTTTGTAGCTTGTCATCCTTCAACAATGCATGGTAAGGCCTTGCAGGAAACAATAGCGGCGACAGGTGTAGCGTATCTATGCACAAAGAACTATTAATGCCGGTTGTATTAAGGATATTCTGTATATATTTCAAATCATGTTGAAAAATATTATGCCCGCATAAATACTGCGACCCTTGAAGGAAGCGGATAAATTCAGCCGTCTTATTTGAATGAAATGTACTGCCATCCCCCTTGACACTGCCGATATCCAATAGCCTTCCACTGTTAGGTTCAATTTCGGTATCAAAAAAAGCAATGGGTTTCAATGCAAGCCTCCCAAAAGCATTTCCCAGAATTCACTAGTTTTTATTGATATTCGACGTTCTCTTGGCAAAACCCTCTTTGAAGGCAGAGATTAGCGGTTCAGAGCTACTCACGAAGCTAAATGGCACAAGCAGTAATAAGGAAGAGCATAAATATAATATGGTACAAAGTGTAAATTTTCAATGAGCGCTTGCGCGAATTGTACGCCAAAACGCGGGCACTTTAGTGCTTTCCTTACGCGTTTTGTGTGTATCGCGCCGCGAGCATTTTATCAAATGCTCCTTCAGTGAGGGATTGAACCCACCACTGAAGTGGGAATCTGTTTATCCCCCGCCTATAGAGGCAGGGGTCTTAGGAGCATTTGATAAAGTGATTAGGATTGCTATGTAAGCTGTATTAGAATATAATAGTAAGCACATAGCATAATTTTCAAGTTGTCTGTGGTCGAAAGGGTAGTGAGATATGAACGATAGAGAGTTGCTTGAGTTTATAGCTGCGCAGGTCAGCGGTTTGACGAATACTGTCAACGGCTTGACAGGTGACGTTGGTGAGCTAAAGGTTGGACAGCAAAGCCTTGAAAGAAAAGTGCAAAGCCTTGAAGAAAATATACTTAGCCTTGAAAAAGGACAACAGAGGATTGAAATAACCTTGGAGCATGAAATTAAGCCGAAGATTGATGCCTTATTTGATGGATATCAGCAGGCAGTAGAGCAGCAAAACCGTATCGAACAAGATGTCAAAAGGCATGAGGATATACTCGAAAGATGTCTTAAATAGAAAATCACCGTTACCCAGTCTTATTGGGTCAAGTACAGTTATCGCAAGAAGGCCGGGAGAGAAAAATTAAGCAGCACAGCGAAGAAATAGGAAAGCTGAACAAGCAAAAGGATGATCTCCTTGCGAAAATGCAGCTAAGCCATTCTGAGGCTCTTTTTCAGATTGATAAACATAAAAAGCAGCTAAACGAATATGACTTGCAGATAAACGACCTGGGTCATAAGCTGGAAAATGAAGTGAGTCATCTCCTATTTACACAATGAAAGGGCCGCTACAATAAAAGAGGCCTTAGAGCTCTACCTGCATGAAAAAGTAATTGAGGATGAAAAGCGTGCCAGGTTAGACTTCCAAAATAAACAGCTCCAGCTGCAAAAACAGCATTTTGAGCAGCTGAACAAGAGACTGGAATCACTAAATAAATCCCGCAACGACAAGGAAGAGCGAAAGTGAGACTTTCGAAGAGCGCCATAGTCGGGCATTTTGCCTTAGCTAAAGCCTATCCCTTCTCATTTTTGCCAACTCGCGAGATTGCTTGATTCTTTATCTGCTCCACTTTTATAGCCCAGGGCAAGTTCTGCCCTATTAATCAGCAACTTATCATAGTTATACTTATAGTATTCATCTCGTTGCAGCCTTCTCGCTTTGGGACCGTATCCCAAGGCTGACGCTCCTCTTGTCATTTCAATTGTAATTGTCACAAATTTAGGATTAAGCGGGTTATACTTTACATTATCAAGGTTATCATAAACCATTAAAGGAATTTCTTGCCCCTTGTCATCTTCGGATACCATTCGCCCGTAATATTTGCTGAAAGACTGTCCTAAAGCAATAGATGAAGCGTAATCAGTGACTGAGCCACCAATGCCATTCATTCCGGCAAAGGGTTCACTTGCAAGATAATATGGTCTTGTTTTCACACCCTTGTTTAAAAAACCAATAATTGCTCTGGAATAAGCGTCATATTTTTGTTTGCTGTCTTTCGGATTCCAATCTTTTACACGGTATATCATTGCCCCCTGCTGATGATAATCAACAAGGCTATCGGCATAAGGGACAACCCTCTCTTCCCATTTCATCACAGCTCTTGTCTCCGGTTCACTGCCAAGGGAACAACCCGGGAAATAAGCATTGCCCGGAATTCTTGAGACCTTTTCTTTGCTTTTTGGAGTTCCCTTGTTAAGATATCCTGCATTCATTGATGGAAAATTACGATTTAAATCAACACCATTAGCATTAGATTTTTTTATTGTATTACCGGCTATGACCGCCTCTCTTCCATCAGGATTAATACATGGAACTGAGACAAATATGACATTTTTCAACAATGCTTTAGTATAATTATCCGATTGAGCTTTTACAAGTAAATCACTTAGCTGCTTGATAAGAAAAATACTGGTAGCAGCTTCGCGAGCATGCACACCACCACTAGTCATAAGTACTTCTCTGTTTTTAATATTGCAGCTGGCAACTAATTCGCCTTCGCACAAAAATAAGTCATTGTCATAATCAATATGCACTGAATACAAATTACGCCCCTGAACACTTGTGCCTATTATATACAAATGTACACCTTCATATTTAGCCAGATTAAACAAGATCTTTTCTATGCTGTCATAATCATAAGATTTGCTTAAATCTATCGTCATATTGACAGGTTTTCCTTTTGGGAAAACTTCAACCCATTTTTGATTTTCATATTTTATGTAATCATGGGCTGTCATTCCCGGAATAGTAACTTCTCCGTATGCTGATAAATCAATAGGTTTTAATCCAAATGATGAAGTTGCACAGGCAACAATGAGCATAATATATAAGACAATTCCAGACCTCACTTCAAGACTCAAAACAGGTCACCTCAAAACATACTATGCCTCTGATTGCTTAACTATACAGAGTTTCCAACATAAGTATGTTGAAGAAGGTCCTAATATGGTACATGAAAACTCGGGCACAAATGATTCTTGCTAAAGAAGACTTTTATCATCGCTTTATAAATGCAATAAAGGACTGTAATTTCACTCACAGTCCTTTTAAATTTTGGTGGAGGCGAGGGGACGTGCTATTCCAATGTTTCCATTGGCACTGACTATATCTTGAACTCTGCAAAATTCTGCTACGAGTCCCCCGGCGTATTATGAAAGCTGTAATTTAGGACTTGATGTCCCTTAGCTTCCATCCTAGTAGATCATCGACAGGGACATTCCTTTTTGTTAAGGAATACCTCTTTGCAAAGGTGTGTCCCTCTTTCCTTAGATCCCTATGAGTCGATACAAGGCTGTTGAGTTTCCTCACATACCTCTCGGTATTGCCGTCGGTATCAAGGCAATGGACACTTTTCTCAGATTTACAAGCATTTCTACTAAGTGAGAAATGTCTCTTTCTGATGTCCACAGCTTTCGCTGTTTTCCCTTCCGTTACGGTTTCACCGATAAAGCCGGGTTTTCACCTGCCTGTCGCCAGGCAGGGCGATTCCTTTTACTGAGTCGAACCCCTGTCCGAAACTATATCCTCCAGCGCTTCTACGGGTGTATCACATGATTTCGGAATTGCTTCCTATTCCCTCTACGCCACGCCCATGTGAAGGCTTTGCGCTTCGGTATCCTTTAAATACTGTTACAGCTCAAGGCTACCACCGTAAAAGTTCCAGTGTTTAACCTTCCTACACCGAAGGCCTGACTTAATGACGCCGGTACCTGGGCTGGTCGCAAATGCCAAAGCATTTGCTGCTCGCCCATGCAACCGGGGTGCAGGAACCCCGGGCCGACGGGCTGCCTATATTAGGCAGCAGCTAAAGCGAAATTATCGTTTTTAGCGTTTAATTTTAGTTTCTCGTTTTTTAAAGAGGCCAACGAGAATCCTCTACCCGCTACTCTGGTCTCAACAATCCCGTCGAAACCAATACGCCCCCAAATATTGTAACGTGACAATCCTTCAAATACATCGCAAGGAATGCTTCATTTTGATAATACAGATACTTAGGGCAATCTGTTGTTAAACAGAGCTATTAAGTTTTCAAGTGTCATTTATACTGTTCTTTCAACTTCCTGTCGATCTCGCGTTTAGCATCCCGCTGTGCAATGTCATCCCGCTTGTCGTATAGCTTCTTACCCTTAGCAATGCCCAGCTCAACCTTTACTATACCTCTTCTAAAGTAGAGCCGAAGCGGTACCAGTGACAAGCCCTTCTGCTGCGTGTATCCTATCAGTCTATTAATCTCGCTCTTGTGTAGCAAGAGCTTCCGGTCGCGCAAGGGATCCTTATTATTAGTATTCCCCTGCTCGTAAGGGCTGATATGCATTCCGTTTAGAATAACCTCGCCGCCATCGACCATTGCATAGCTGTCCTTCAGGTTTACCTTACCCTGCCTGATTGATTTCACTTCCGTGCCGGACAGTACAATGCCGGCTTCTAATGTCTGTTCTATAAAGTAATCATGTCTGGCTTTTTTATTCTGAGCGATTACTTTTATCTCTCCGTTTGCCATATCAGTGCCTTTCACTAAACTCCCAAGCCGATAAAAATAACCCTTCCAAAAAGGGTTTAATTGTTAACCTTTATCGCTTTCGGTACGTTCTCATTATACTAGGATTCATATTCCCTGTCAAGATGTCGGGAAAGCCGTTGCTTCAGCTACGTTCCGTTTACTATATTGTCTTGAAAAGCCACACCCTTCAACTCTGTCAGCACGCTGTAGGGCACCTTTAAAGAGCCCCTACCGCTCCCGATTTCTATGTCCGATTTAAAGCTGCCATGGAAATCACTGCCTCCTGTAGCAATCAGGCCGTGCTTTCGGGCAATCTGCAGCAGTTGCGACGTCTGTTCTTCCGTATGCCAGGAATAGTATACCTCTATACCTTTCAGTCCATATCCGGTCAATCCCTCTACCAGCCGATCCAACTGTTCGTATGGCAGCCCGATGAAAAAGGGATGCGCAAGCACAGGAATCCCTCCCGAACGGATAATTTCACCAATACCATCTTGTGGCGTTAGCTTATCTTTCCTAAAATACGCCGGCCTGCCCACACCCAGATACTTTTCGAAGGCATCTCCCATATCCTCCACATGGCCTTTCTTTATTAGCGCTCTAGCAATATGTGGCCTCCCGGTAACGCCGCCCTCAGCCTTATCGTTAACCTCCTCTATGGATATTGAAACCCCCAGCTCATTAAGCCTGTTGACAATCCTGTAATTACGCTGCTCTCTCCTTATGCGCAGCTCCTCTAGTGTCTTGAGCATCGGTTCGTAATCTCCATCCAGAAAATAACCAAGCAAATGCAGCTCGGAAGAGAAGTCAACACTGATCTCCACACCGGCGATTACTTCAATGCCTATTTTCTTACCTTCTTCAATAGCCTGTTCAACTGCTCCAACTGTATCATGATCTGTTACCGCCACAGCCGCAAGGCCTTTGTCATAGGCATATCTGATGAGTTCTGCCGGTGCCATGCTGCCGTCCGATGCAGTTGTATGTGTATGCAAATCTATATGTTGTTGATCATCATTCTTATTACCCATTTTCGCTCCCATTCCAAGTCCGGCCCTCGCATTCCGGCGGCGGGAAGTCCCCATTGTAGATCTGCTTTAAAAGCCTGCTCATATGGGATATACCTTCTACGCAAAATTACAGGTTTCTTCATATGTTGTACTCGTCTCCAGTTATGCGAAGTCTGATTTATGATAATTATAACCCAAAACCGAGCATCTTGAAACAGGAACTCATCTTCTGACTCATAAGTCTATAAGACATATTTCCCATTATTTGCCACATAGCCTTGCCTTATGCTAGTATATTATGTGAAATGCCTAATTAGGCTTTTGATAATTGTAATACATGCGGAGGTGCCTATGAAACAGGCAGGAAGCTGCATTAACTGTGATAGAGGAATAAAAGTAAATGTAAATAGAGACATACTGTGCAAGATTCATGGTATTGTCTCCCGAGATTTTCGTTGTGCAAGGTATGTAAGGAGGGTCGAGAAGTGGTCTGCCTCCGAACGTAAATCCAAATGCATTGAATGCCAGTTCTTTATTAGCGCACCTAATGAACCCGGTGAAAATCAGGAAGAAGCATTTTGTGATTCATCTGTAGGGCACTGCCAGCTTTTCACCGTCAGACAATTCGATGGCAAACAAAAAAGTGCCTGTTCAAAATTCTGTCAGAAATCCGAACGTATTATTTCATAAGCTTTACGCTAATTATGTCCGATATAGTAAATGAGCGGTTGTGCTTATTCTCTTTATTTGCGCCAATAACTATGGTAAAATTTGAATAGGCAATTAACCTTTGAGTAAACCAAGGATATTTGACAAACTACGGAGGAATAAAATGATACCGAATGTGTCGGATATATTTCAACAGAAATTAGATGAAATCCAGAGTAGGGTACCGGTAAAAATCAAGGGTGCTTCCGACAACATTCCTTTCAAACAGCATCTAAGCGCCGCGACCGACACCATTGCTACTGAAAAAGCCTCACTCACATCCGGCGACGAGCTTTCTTCCGCACTACTAGACTCCACACAAATCAGCACCACCTCCGGCTCACTACAGCGTGCCTTGTTAGCGCTTGCAGCCAGCAGGTCGGGTACTGTTGTTGATAAAAGTCGATGGAGCGAACAGATTGAAAAAAGCATTACCGAAAGCTCGCTGAACTATCACGTAGACGCGGATTTGATTAGGGCGGTTATTAGTCAGGAGTCCAATTTCAATCCCTATGCAGTTTCCAAGGCCGGTGCACAGGGCCTGATGCAGCTTATGCCGGGTACCGCCGATTCCCTTGGAGTGACAAATCCCTTTGATATCAGTGAAAATATTGACGGTGGTACAAGATATCTGAAAAATCAGCTTGTTTCATTCGACGGCAATCTAGAATTAGCTTTGGCTGCCTACAATGCAGGGCCCGGGGCTGTTTCAAAGTATAACGGCATTCCGCCTTATACCGAAACACGCGGTTATGTGAAAAAAGTAATACAGAAATACTCGGAATATTCAAATAACAAGTAATATTTTCATTTTTCTATTCCTTTGGAATCTCAATTTATGACACCGTTAATCCACACTATCCACACTCTTATCCACACAAGAAAATACTACATTTTGCGCGGTTTTACCGCTATTTCCACATTATTCACAGGTAAAAATTCAACAATTAACGCACATTTCGACAAATCGGCTCAAAGGCCTATGTTGCCTGGAATGGCGCGTTTTGTGTGCTTTTTACAAGTACATAATCTTTTTTTATCTTCTCGGGAGTTTCCGACATAATTTGTCATTTGCCGATTTTTTCCATTATTGGGCGTTTATTTCTACAGGTGTGAATCATTCTTTTATGACTGTGGAAAACAAAAGTTATCCACAGGACTAATGGCCTAGCTTCAGACTTGGCACAGCATTTAAATCCAAAGAGGATATATTTCCTCTTTCAAATTCATAATAAGCTGCACATCCAATCATCGCTGCATTATCCGTGCAAAGTATGGGGCTCGGGTAAAACATTTCCATTCCTGATTGCTCAACAGCAGACTTCATATCGCGTCTCAACTGCGAATTAGCCGCAACTCCGCCCGCCAGTGCTACACGCTTTACTCCCTTTTTCACTGCAGCCTCCATTGTGTTGCTAACCAGTACATCCACTACTGCCTGCTGAAAGCTGGCGCAAACATCGGAAGTATTGATGGGTGTATTTTTTTGCTCCATGCCATGCACATAGTTCAAAACAGCGGTTTTCAAGCCACTAAAGCTAAAATCAAGGCTTCCGTCACTAAAGTGTACCCTCGGAAATCCTACAGCCTTACTGTTTCCCTTGACAGCCTCGGCATCAATAACGGGGCCGCCCGGATAACCAAGCCCCATAGCTCGCGCAATTTTGTCAAAGGCTTCACCTGCTGCGTCGTCGCGGGTTTGTCCCATTATTTCAAATTGACTATAGTCAGCAACATATACAATGTGGCTGTGTCCCCCTGATACGACCAGGCAGACAAATGGAGGCTCTAGAACATCGTTTTCCAGATAGTTTGCAGCAATGTGGCCTTCGATGTGATGCACACCGACCAAGGGTTTTCCGGTAGCAAAGGCCAGCCCTTTTGCAGCCGAAAGACCGACTAGAAGTGCTCCGACGAGGCCCGGGCCGTAAGTTACCCCGATTGCATCTATCTGTTCAAGACTTATATCTGCATCCTCCAGCGCCTGGTTTATAACCGGTATCACCAGCTCGACATGCTTACGCGATGCGATTTCGGGAACAACTCCTCCAAACTTCTTATGCAGATCAATCTGTGAAGAAATAACGTTCGAAAGTATCTTCCTCCCATTAACCACTACCGCTGCTGAGGTCTCGTCGCAGCTCGTCTCGATGCCTAATATAATTGTATCTTTATGATGTGTATCCTTGTATTGCAATAAAGCACCTGCTCTCCCCTGCTGCACAAACTCAGTTAACCTTTTACTATAGTATGATAGCCCAAATAGCATTGCTTTACAAGCAATGAATGCACAAAAAAAACATGGAGTTTCGGCTCCATGTCCCCATATTTAGGAGAAACGCTAATGTTCGAGTAAATTGTATCAAAAACCCATGTAAAATAATATAGTCAATTACTCCTTTATTTCTATGGGTTAATCGCCCCATGATGCGACCATAGACCTATCTCAATAAATAGACCACGATAACGATTGCACCCAGGATGAAACGATATACTGCAAATATCCCGAACCCCTTGCGCTTCAAGTATCCAAGCAGAAACCTGATGCTTAATAGACCAACAATAGCTGAAGTCACAATTGCCAGAGAAAAGGGCAATGCTTCCACAGATACATTAACTATATCCTTGGCTTTGTATAAACCACTCAGCAAAATAAAGGGCGTGGAGAGTAGAAAAGTGAATCGTGCGGAATCCTCCCTTTTCATTTTCAAAGCTCTGCCCGTAGCCATTGTAATCCCCGACCTTGATATGCCGGGAATCATTGCCAGGCCTTGGGATACGCCTATCAACAAACTTCTCTTGGGGCCAACATCCTTCAACTCTACTTCAGATTTGGAATACCTGTCAGCCGCATAAAGCACAACGCCCATGACTATAAGCATAATCCCTATCAGTAGCGGATTCCTGAAGGCGGTTTCTATGTAATCTTCAAAAATCAATCCCAATATCCCACCGGGAATACAGGCCAGTACAAGGCACCAGAAAAGCTTCCCATCACTGGATTTCACATCAGTCAAGCCTGCTTTGATTAACCTGATCCAGTCTCTCCAGAAGAAGATGACTACTGCAACAAGTGTCCCCATATGTAGCGCAATATCAAATGCAAGCCCCGGATCCTCCCATCCAAAAAGCCAAGGTGCCAGAACAATATGGGCCGTGCTTGATATGGGCAGAAACTCGCCCAATCCCTGAACAATTCCATAAATGATTGCTTCCAGTAAACTCATTCATTATCCTCCTGCCTGCATTTTACTTTGCTGCATTTTTGCATTTTGCTTCCGTGCAGCTTACGGTGACTTTCTTCTGATGTAGCTATATGCAACTTGCGGTAAGTCTGCTTGACCTATGCCGCCTCATCCTCATAGTAGCGTGGGATATAATAGTTACCATCCTTTTTCACAAAGGGTCTCTCCTCTTCAGGGAGCGACCATAGGCCCTTCCCTTCTTCTATCGCCTTTGCCTGAAGGCTGTTGAAATAATCTCTGTGCACTATGTTGGGCTTAACCGAATTGACCCTGGCAAATCCCTCTGATACCATAATCTCATTTACGCAGGTGCCGTCCTCAAGTATAACGTAAGCCAGCAGCCTGTCGTAATTGTCCCACAGTCCCTTTTCAAAAAGCAGCCGCACCTCTTTCCCCTGAATCATCTCTTCCAGCTTCTCTGCAGCCTGCTTCCCAAAAGGCTGTTCCTTCATACCATTCTTAACCGATTCCGGTGTATCAATACACAGAAGACGCACCCTGTATTCCTCACCCCGGTATTCCGCCCTGATTGTGTCACCATCAACCACTCGCTTGACTACAGCTTTTATATGGCCTCCGGGCACCATTCCTTCAAGCTGAGTCACCTTAATCGGGCTTTCCACGGTTTGTATGCTTAAGCCGGTATCTTCCTGCACATCTGTACTTGCCCCTGAATCTGTCGGCTCATCAACTTTTCCGTTGTTCTCTGTCTGCTGCGTTGTAATCTGAGCATTTTGCCCGGCGGTCTGTTCTTCTGAAACCGGCAATAAAATAACATATGCCAGAACAATAATTAATACTGCAGCTACGGTATTTATAGAACTCTTCCTGGAACCTTTCCTCCAACTCTTCCTCATATATCCTCCGGTTATTCAACCGGCATCCTCTGCCGTTGCCTGTGAATTTTCTTTTAATCATAACACATTAAGGCTTGACACAACAATACTACAGCATGAGCTTTGTAGCCTTCATACTGTAGTATATATAAGGGTAGTATCTCAATATGTCTGAAATTAGCTAAAAGCTTTTTTCGGCTGCGGGGGATGCAACCAGTATGGGGGCTATCGGCTTTTCCAGCTTCATCTCCTCTGACTGTCCGGTGATTTCAGAACTGAATGTATGACTAATAACCTGTGAAATATCAGCTACCGGTATTACCTCGATTCCACTGTCAGCAAATGTCTCCTGCCAGTTTTCCTTGGGGACAATCACCCTTTTAATGCCTGCAAGCTTAGCTGCTTCCACCTTTGCTGCGACACCGCCCACAGGCTTAACGTAGCCACGTATGGACAATTCGCCCGTCATTGCAAGATCACTACTGACAGGGATGTTCATCACTGCGGAATAAATCGCGATAGCAACAGCTATTCCCGCCGATGGTCCATCAATCGGAATGCCCCCGGGAAAATTCAAATGTATATCATATTCCTTTGTATCTATTTGCATGAACCTCTTCAAAACAGTAAGTGCATTTTCCACAGAAGCCTTTGCAGAGCTTGATCTTCTAAGCTTATGGCCATGTCCGCTCATTTCCTCTTCCTCAACAATACCTGTCACCTTGATTGTTCCTTTCCTGGATGTAGCCTTCATCGCTGTTACTTCGATATCAATGACAAGCCCTGTACTATCACCAAAAACGGCTAGTCCATTCATACAGCCAACCCGCTTTTCCGCGGCGCTGATTTTTTTGTCTATTCTCGGGCTATAGTGCCCGGACTCAACCACCCACTCCACATCCTTGCGTGAAATAAAGCCTCTTTTCTCCACCTGCACTACGCCGCCGGCAATTTGTATAATATTTACCGCATCTCTGCCGTTTTGGGCATATTTTGCAATCAGCCCCCCAATGCCCTCCTCTAGTCGAAAGCCGCCTCTGATTGCTGCCCTGCAGGCAATAACATCTATTTCATCCGCTGTTAATGGCCTGAAATAGATTTCAACGCATCTGGAGCGAAGTGCCGGTGGTAAGTCCTCCGATCTCCGCGTGGTAGCACCTACAAGCCGGAAATCAGCCGGTAGGCCTTTTTGAAATATTTCGTGTATGTGTATAGGTATGTTTGTATCCTCTGAGCTATAGTAGGCGCTTTCCAGGAAGACCCTACGGTCCTCCAACACCTTGAGCAGTTTGTTCATCTGTATCGGATGCAGCTCGCCAATCTCATCAATAAAGAGTATCCCGCCATGGGCTTTTGTTACAGCGCCGGACTTAGGCTGAGGAATGCCGGCTACCCCATATGCCCCTGCCCCTTGGTAAATAGGATCATGTACCGATCCAATCAGCGGATCCGCAATGCCGCGCTCATCGAATCGTAAAATAGTCGCATCCACTTCCACAAATTTAGCTTCCTTTTGAAATGGACAAATAAGCATTTGCTTCGCCTCTTCCAGAATAACTCTGGCAGCTGCGGTTTTTCCGATACCGGGTGGCCCATAAATTATCACATGCTGAGGATTCGACCCACACAATGCTGCCCTCAAGGCTCTCAACCCCTGTTCCTGGCCAACGATATCATCTATGCAGGCTGGTCGGGTCTTCTCGGACAATGGCTCTGTCAACTTGATTTCCTTAAGCCTGCGAAGCTTCTCCAATTCCTTTCTCGACTCCCTTTCAATGGCGGTTTTATTGCCCTGCTGGGACTTCAAGAGATTAAGAAAATAGACTCCTATTATGATTGAAAAGAAAAACTGTATAATCAGAAAGGTATTGGTAAGCATTCCATCTCCTCCTTAAGTGCTGTTATCAAAGGCTTTTGTGATTGCAAAACGCCCTATTGATTGATAGTATTTACGATAAAGATAAATTTATCCAAGGCTTTTGCGATTGCAAAACGCCCTTATCCACGGAAGGAGGAAATATAGAAGGGGTACCGGGGCAATTGGTTACACTGCCGAGGTACCCGCAATCAGATGCTTTTTAGTTCGATAAAACGAGAGCATGATGCAATCATTTTAACTTGCGCTTTCCTTTTTAACTCTTGATTTCTTACCGCTTGTCTTTTTCAAGGGCTTCCTGTTTTCATTGATCACCATATTCGGCTGCACAAGCGCCTCAACGGTTTCTTTTGTAACAATACATTTCTCAATATTCGTTTCGGATGGAATGTCATACATCACATCCAGCATGATCTCTTCAATAATGGCCCTCAAGCCTCTTGCGCCGGTACTACGGGCCATGGCTTTGTCGGCAATTGCTTCGAGGGCTCCCGGTTCAAATTCCAGCAATGTATCATCCATTTCAAACAGCTTCTGATATTGTTTGACCAAGGCATTCTTCGGCTCGGTCAGTATTCTCACTAAAGCCTGACCGTCAAGAGAACCCAATGTTACAATTATTGGCAGCCTGCCGACAAATTCCGGTATGAGCCCGAATTTGAGCAGGTCTTGAGGTAGTATCTGCGATAATATCTCGCCGATATCCTTTTCCTTTTTACTCTCAACATCGGCTCCAAACCCGATTGCTCTGGTGCCGATTCTGTTTTGGATTATCTTTTCTATGCCGTCAAATGCTCCTCCGCAAATGAATAAGATATTGGTGGTATCAATCTGTATAAATTCCTGATGGGGATGCTTCCTTCCCCCCTGTGGCGGCACAGAAGCTGTCGTTCCCTCCAGTATTTTCAGCAGCGCCTGCTGAACACCCTCGCCGCTGACATCTCTCGTAATGGATGGGTTTTCGGACTTCCTGGCAACTTTGTCGATTTCATCGATATAAATAATCCCTTTTTCCGCCCTTTCGATGTCATAATCGGCAGCCTGTATCAGCTTCAGTAAAATGTTCTCAACATCCTCACCTACATAACCGGCTTCTGTCAATGATGTGGCATCTGCAATAGCAAATGGTACATTGAGCAGTCTTGCAAGAGTCTGAGCAAGCAGAGTCTTACCTGAACCGGTAGGTCCAAGCATCACAATATTACTCTTTTGAAGCTCAACATCGCCGGATCTGTCGTCAGCATCAATCCTTTTATAGTGATTGTACACTGCCACAGCCAGCGATTTCTTAGCGGACTCCTGCCCGATGACATACTGATCCAGTATCGCCTTTATATCCTTTGGCTTGGGGATATCGCTGATTCCGGCATCTATCTTTATGTCTTCGAATTCTTCCTCAATTATCTCCGAACAAAGCTCAATGCATTCATCACAAATATACACGCCCGGGCCTGCTACCAATCTCTTAACCTGCTCTTGAGTTTTACCGCAAAAGGAGCACTTAACCTGCTTCTTTTCATCATATCTGGCCATTATTCCACCCCGTCTATTTCTTTCTGATCATAATATCGTCAATAAGGCCGTAAGCCTTAGCATCCTCGGCCGACATAAAGAAGTCCCTTTCGACATCCGCCTCTATCCTTTCAAGGGGCTGTCCGGTCCTCTCGCTTAAGATCTTGTTCAACTTGTTCTTAATTTTGAGAAGCCATTCCGTTCTTATTTTTATGTCAGTAGCCTGCCCATGGGCTCCGCCAAGCGGTTGATGAATCATTATCTCGCTGTTCGGAAGAGCAAACCGTTTTCCCTTTGTTCCGGCTGTCAGTAAAAAAGCCCCCATGCTTGCTGCCATACCCACACAAATCGTCTGCACATCCGCCTTTACATGCTGCATCGTATCATATATTGCAAACCCTGCGGTGACTGAGCCTCCGGGGCTGTTGATGTACAACTGTATGTCCTTGTCAGGATCGACTGAATCAAGGTAAAGCATTTGTGCTACTACAAGACTGGCAGTCACATCATTGACTTCGTCGCTGAGCATAATAATTCTTTCCTTGAGCAGCATGGAGAAAATATCATAAGAACGTTCTCCCCTGTTAGATTGTTCAACGACTATCGGTACTAAGCTCATAATATCTCTCCCCTTTTCTTCTCTATATTATATATATCACATTTTATATTATTACGGCATAAACAATGAATTGTTTAGCTTCTTTATTGTTTCCCACAAAAAACACAAAATAAACCGATTCTAAACCAGCTTAGCATTTTCCAGCAGGAAATCAACAGTCTTTCTTGTAACCAATGTGTTTCTGATATATTCTATATCATCAGCTTTCAAATGTTGCCTAAATTCTTCCTCAGTTTGCTTGTAATTTTCCGCAAGCTTCTTTATTTCCTCATCAGTTTCCTCCTGGGTTGGGACAATGCCTTCGACAAAACCGACTTTTTCGATAACCAGCTGAGTCTGCACTTCCTTCTCTGCTCTCTCTTTGAATTGGTCACTGAAAGCAAGCTTATCCATCCCCGTGATTTCCAGATATTGATCTAATTCCAATCCCTGATAACGCAACCTCATACTAAAATCATACATTAGGTCTTGAATGCGGTTATCAATCATTACAGCAGGAATATCGATAGTAGCATTTTCAACCACTTTATCGACCACGTTGTCTTCGTTCTGATGGTGCGCTTGATGCTCGGCATTCTCTACCAACTTCTTTCTAAGATCGGCTTTATACTCCTCCAGCGTGTCAAATTCGCTGACATCCTTTGCAAACTCATCGTCCAGCTCAGGCAATTCTTTCAGCTTTATTTCCTTGACCTTCACCTTGAAGATAGCAGCTTTCCCAGCCAGATCCTTACTGGCATATTCCTCTGGGAATGTAACCTCTACGTCCTTCTCTTCGTCTATTGCAAGGCCGATAATCTGCTCCTCAAAGCCTGGAATAAAGGTTCCCGAGCCTATCACAAGGCTATAATCCGTACCTTTTCCGCCCTCAAAGGCCACTCCGTCAACAAAGCCCTCAAAGTCTATGATTGCAGTATCACCGGAAGCTACCGGCCTATCTTCAATACTTATAAGTCTTGAGTTTTTATCGCGCACACTTTCAATTTCCTTATCAAGATCCTCATCCGTAACTAAGGCAAGAGCCTTCGTTATCTCCACACCCTTATACTGTCCGAGCTCAACCTCAGGCTTCACTGTAACTTTAGCCGTGAAAATGAAGGTTTGTCCCTCACCAATCTGCTTTATATCAATCTCAGGCTTGTCCACGGGACTAATATCATTCTCCTCAACCGCCCGGTCGTATAACTCAGGACAAATCGCATTAATTGCATCTTCATAGAGAACCTGTTCACCATAAAACTTTTCAACCATATATCTGGGTGCTTTGCCCTTTCTGAAACCCGGAATGCTAAACCTGTTCGCATTCTTTACAAAAGCCTTTTGAAGGCCTTCTTCAAACTTCTCCGCATCAACCTCTATCTCCAACTGAACAACATTTTTACCTACATTCTCAACATTCACCTGCATCTGTTATAATCTCCTTATATTTAAAATACGGTCAAAAAATTGACCTTGCTACAGCAAAATCGTATACATTATAACACATACAATTTTGTAAAGCCAATACATACAATGCATTAATTTTATCTGATTTTAACAGGACAAAAGGCCAAATGATCTGCAGCTACAAGTCTAAACTCTATTCCTTCTCTTAGACCCTCAATAGCATTTCTGCCTGCCTGACCATGAAGATGCCCATATATGCACATCTTTACATTATACTTTTGCATTATTCCCAAAAATTCTGAAAAAACGCCCTTTGAGTTGAAAGGTGGGAAATGAAGAGCCACAATGATGCTGTTTTGCTCATGGATATTGACATCCCTCAATGAAAGCTCCAGCCGTTGCAGCTCTCTTTGATAAATCTTTGTATCCTCCGGGGTGAAGTCATCCTCCCCGGGCATATTCCAGCCTCTCGTGCCGCAGATAGGTGTTCCTTCAATATTGAAGCTGTTATTATGCATGAAAGCGATGGAAGAAAAACCGTTTCCGTCTAAAAATTTATTGAGCTTGCTAGCCGTTGTCCACCAATAGTCATGGTTTCCCTTCGAAATAATCTTTTTACCCGGTAATCCATGAATAAAGTTAAAATCCTCATAAGCCTCACCCAGGTAAGTCGCCCATGAGATATCCCCCGGTATGAGAACAAGGTCATCCTCTCCCACAACACGTCGCCAGTTTTCCTCCAGCCTATCCATATAACCTACCCATCTGTCACCGAATACATCCATAGGCTTGTCAACACTAAGCGCCAGATGAAGATCTGAAATTGCGTAAATTGCCATCGCTCAAAAACTCCTTACTTACTCAACTTTCTCAACTCATCTTTCCCGCAGTGCTTTGGGCGCTTGCCTGTAAAGCAGGCTACCGACGGCAGTGTGAAATCACACCTGCGCATGTCGGTACCAGCGCCTCAAAACACTAATCGCAAGCGAAGGTGGGAAAGCTGAGTTGTCTATCGAAAAAACTCGTATACCTTCTCAGCAACTGCCTGGCTTATGCCCTCAACCGCCTGCAGGTCGTCAACACCTGCCTGTCTGATTCGGCTAATGGAGCCAAAATGCTTAATCAAAGCCTTTTTGCGTTTGGGCCCGATACCATCTATTTCATCAAGTATGGACTTGGAATACCTCTTTGCTCTTAGCTTCTTATTGTATTCCAGCGCAAAACGGTGAGCCTCATCCTGTACCGATGTTACAAGGCGCAGCACAGGGAGATTATCTGTCAAATCAACCTCCCGATTGGGCAATACCAGCCCCCTTGTACGATGCTTGTCGTCCTTTACCATACCCACAAGTGGTATGCTAATCCCAAGCTCTGAGAGCACCTGTCCAATCGCATTAACATGCCCCAGCCCGCCGTCCAACATTATAAGGTCAGGAAGCCTGCTGAATTTTTGCTGCCCTGCTTTATGCTTCTGCTCTTCCTTTTGTTGCTCATGCCGGGCTTCCTTTGCCTGCGTCTGCGTCTTTGCCTGCGCCTGTGCCTGTGCCTGTAGCCGCTTACGTTCCCTCTGCTCCGCTTCGGCGTGCTTAAGCCTTCTGTACAGAACCTCCTGCATGGCAGCATAATCATTCTGCTTATCCGTTGAACGTATTTTAAAATGCCTATACTCTTTCTTCGCAGGCAATCCCTTTTCAAACACCACCATGGATGCTACAACCTCCGAGGTTCCCGTGTTGGATATATCATATGCCTCCAGCCTTCCGGGTACCTGCTTCAGCCCCAGTATCTCCGACATCCCATTGAGGCCTTCCTGCACAGAACCGGCCCCGTCAATTCTTTCATTGAAGCGCTCCAGTTCAATCCGGGCATTCTCCGACACCATTTCGACCATGTGCATTTTTTCCCCTCTTTTGGGTATCCTCAAATGGACTCTTCCGCCCCTTTGTGAGCTGAGCCACTCCTCAATCACATCCAAATCTTCAGGCTCAGCCGCAATAATAATCTCCGGCGGTATCATCGCTGCAGTACCATAAAACTGTTTCAGGAAGGAGGACGCCAATTCATTCAGCTCTCCCTCTCCTGTACCCTCTATGATAAAGTATTTCCTTCCAAGCAATTTCCCAGCTCTAATAAAAAATACCTGCACACAAGTATCAGTCTTGCTTGTCGCAAAGCCCACAACATCCTGATCCTTTCCCGCAAGAGAAAGCACCTTCTGCTCCTCCGTAATATGTCTGAGGCTGGATAGCTTATTCCTTAAGGAAGCTGCCTTTTCAAAATCGAGCTCATCGGCGGACTTCTTCATTTGCTTCTCCAGCTTCGCAATGACCACATCCTGCTTGCCGTCAAGAAAGGAGCATATATCATGCATTACTGCCCTATATTCCTCCTTATCTACATTGCCCGTGCAAGGTCCCAGACATTGATTTATATGATAATTAAGGCATGGTCTGCGCTTACCGATATCTCTTGGCAATACGCGTTTACAGGTCTTTGTAGGAAATGTTTTCTTTATGAGATTCATCGTTTCCCGAACGGAAAACACATTGGAATAAGGCCCGAAGTATTTCGCGCCATCCTTATCAACACGCCTGGTCATAAGGA
>CAYOKA010000022.1:0-24109 GCA_964404395.1 uncultured Oscillospiraceae bacterium
TAATTACTCGGTTACAATGATAATCTCGGTATCATTTATAGCTTTTTCTATCATTTCCTCTATATGGAGGTTCTCTTCGCTTTTTTCCGTTTCAATGAGCGTTGGCTTTGTCTTTGGATGCTTTGCTACAAAGACCGTACAACAATCTTCATACGGCAATATGGAGGTTTCATAAGAGCCGATTTTTCTAGCAATCCTAATGACCTCATTTTTATCCATACCTATTAGAGGTCTGAATACAGGTAATGTAACGACTGCATTTGTCACAGCAAGTGCTTGCGGTGTTTGGCTGGCTACCTGGCCAAGGCTCTCTCCCGTTATTAGCGCCAGGGCTCCGCTTTTCAATGCAATTTTTTCTGTTATTCTCATCATAGCTCTCCGCATAATTATCGTCAGTAGCTCTTGAGGACACTTGTCATTGATCTCCAGCTGAATTTGTGTAAAAGGAACGATATAAAGCTTAATGCGATAACAGTATTTTGCGAGGATTTTAGCCAGGGATATAACTTTATCCTTTGCCCTTTCACTGGTATAGGGATAACTATAGAAGTGAACTGCTTCAATCTCCATGCCTCTTTTTGCCATCATCCAGCCTGCTGCGGGGCTATCTATTCCCCCGGAGAGCAGCAATACGGCCTTCCCGTTCGTTCCGATTGGCAGTCCTCCATTGGATGGGATAATATTGCAATAGACATATGTACTCTCTCGCACCTCTACATAAAAAATGAAATCCGGCTCATGTACGTCAACCCTCAATGTGGGTATGTTCTCCAACAAATATCCGCCCAACTCGGCACAAATCTCAGGTGATTTCATCGGAAAGCTTTTATTGCCTCTTTTGGCTTCAACCTTAAAGCTTATAGTGTCAGAATGCCCCTCCCTATTTCCTGTTTGGCTAAAACCGGCGGTTTTAATTAAATCATCTGCGTGTTTTTGAGCCATTATTAGAGATTGCTCTTTTATTACTTCAAAATTAGAGTCAATCTTTATGGCTATGCTGACAGAAACAATTCCGAAGACAGCTATGAGCTTTTCAATTGCCTTGTCAAAATTAAAGTCCTCATCCTTCGGTTCGATATAAATTCTGGCCTGGGAACGTATAACATCTATTTCACCCAAGCCATTCAAGGATTTCTTAATGTTTGACATAAGTCGATCTTCAAAAAACGGCCTGTTTAGTCCCTTTAAAATAATCTCACCATATCGTACAAGAATAACCTTTTTCATGTATTCCTCCTTGATTTATATCCTCTTTTAATATCAATAGCGGGAATGATCTCCTTCAAAGCCTCTATTGTTTGGATAACATCCTTATCGGTATTAAAACTTGAAAAACTAAAACGTATCGCACCGTCAATAATGCTCGAAGGTGCGTTCAGAGCAGTCAAAACGTGGCTTCTGGTGTTTCTGCGTGAAGAGCATGCTGAGCCTGTTGATACATATATTCCCTGTTGCTCCAGATGATGTAGCAGTACCTGCGCTTTGACATCCTCAAAAGCAACACTCAAAATATATGGGGATGAGTTATTTGGGGAAAGCACATGGTAATTCAGTCCGGTTAAACTAAGCCGGTCAGTAAAGAGCTTCTTCAACATACTTACCTTGCTATAACTGTCCTCAAGCATTTCAAATGCGAGCTTAGATGCAAGACCAAAGCCGGCAATTCCTGCTACATTTTCCGTACCGGAACGCAGCAAGGCTTCCTGCCCGCCGCCGTAAAATAAGGGGTTTATCCTGATCCCCTTTGAAACATACAAGGCTCCGACTCCCTTTGGTCCGTGTATCTTATGAGAGCTGACAGTCAGGAGCCCGATTCCAGCCTTTTCAGGTATGATTCTTATTTTACCGTAAGCCTGAACAGCATCAACATGAATGACCGTCTGTGGGTTTGCTTCATTACGGACAGCTGACATTTCATCGATCTGCTGAATGACGCCTGTTTCATTATTCACAACAATTATACTGATAAGCGCAGTCTCTCGGTTAAGCTTTTCACGCAATTGATTAATATCCAGCAGTCCATCTGCATCCACACTAATGTAGTCCACATCGTAGCCTTGCTTTTCAAGCTGACGGTAGACTTCCAGAACTGAGGGGTGTTCAATTTGGCTGGTAATAATATGCTTTCCCTTTCTGGGATTTGCATCAAGAAATCCTCTAATAGCAAGATTATTTGATTCAGTCCCACCCGAAGTAAAATAAATCTCCTGGGGCCTGACCTCCAATGAATCCGCGATTGTTTCTCTGGCAGAGACGATTAACCTTTCCGCTTCTATTCCCTTTGTATGAAGCGAAGAAGGATTGCCGTATTTATTACTGGACACATCAGCCACCAGCTGCGTAACCTCATCGTACTGTCTTGTGGTAGCGCTGTTATCAAAATATATTTCATTTAGCATTTAGGCAAACCTCATTTTGTCGTAAATTAAAACTGCTAATCTCATATGCAAGCTTCATTATACCACACACACTTACCATTTTTAAATATTGCAGTTATCCATTTTATTATGCTAAACTAATACTAAGCTTATGTTGGATTTTGAAACCAAGTGGCGTACTAAGGCCTGATACCTAATGAACCTGATGTGTCAGGCAAGAGCTTCGATATGGATATATGGCAAACCATATTGAATGAAATGGAGTAAATCGGCTTTGATGGTAATAAAAGCGGTAAAGTGGTTGAATCGTAAATTAAACAACATCTATTATGCATACGGTGCTGTTACAGTTTTCGCACTTATTGCCTACTGTAATAGCTTTACAGTTCCCTTTTTGCTTGATGATTTCGGCTCCATTTCAAACAACTATGACATACAAAAGCTTTTTGATTTTCCTGCTCTATGGAAGTTCTATGCTAACAGAATCGTTCTCTATTTTTCTTTTTCTTTAAATTACTTCATACATGACAACGGTGTTCAGGGCTACCACATAACAAATTTGCTTATTCACATACTAAACGGTATTTTGTTCTATGCAATATTGAAAAGGCTGTTCTCACTGCCCTATTTTAAAGGGAAGGTTGTTTCCCGCTACAGCAACATGATATCTGTTTTTGCTGCCATACTGTTTGTCGTCCACCCTATTCAGGTAAATGCGGTAACATACATAGTACAAAGAACGGCGTCTCTTGCAACAACCTTTTATCTTCTTGCCATTCTTTGTTTCTTGAAATACAGAATGCGAGATAAGGGCATTCAACTGCTTCTAACATTTTTGTTTACTGTGCTTGCTATGTTTACAAAGGAAAACACGATAACCATCCCATTTACGCTTCTGCTACTGGAATGCATGTTTTTCCTGAAAGATGGAAAGAGCTCACCGATAAAAAGAATTCTTATATTTTTGCTGCTTTTTGCTACTATTCCTATCATTCCGGGGACAAATCTACTTTTACAAGGTTATAGTCAAAGCGACCCTGATGTTACCTTTAAGGCAAGCACATCTATGGACAGATTTCACTATTTTTATACACAGCTCAATGTAATCCTTTTGTATATCCGGTTGTGCTTTATACCCATCGGCCAGAATTTTGATTACAGTAATGACTATCCAATATCAGTTACTATCTGGGACAATTATTCCTATATAGCTTTCATCATTTTAGTTCTAATCGGAGTATATTCCATTTACACTATGAAGAGAAATCGTCTCGTCTCACTTGGTATACTATGGTTCTTTATAGGCCTCTCCGTGGAGTCCAGCTTTATCTCCATCAAGGATGTTTATTTCGAGCACAGGCTTTATTTCCCATGCGCAGGATTTATCATTTTTTTGATTGGCATGGTTAGCTATGAGCGAAAAAAGAAACACAATCAGCTTGTGAAACCACGGTATGCATTGAAATATCCAATAATCTCCTTCGTCTTGCTTTCGCTGCTTCTGATTCCGTTTTATACAGGAATTACACTTCATCGAAACTATATTTATGCTGATAATATCCGGCTTTGGGGAGATACCGTCGGCAAGGCTCCGGCTAGTGACAGAGCACACAACTCATTAGCCACAGGTTATCTGAACGCCTATGACGAGGAAACAAAGAACACAGAGTATCTTGATTTAGCTGAAATTGAGTTTAAAAAGGCTATTGATATGAACAGTAAAAATGCCACGGCACATACGAATCTTTCAAAGGTATATTTATTAAAAGAAGAATACCAAAAATGTATCACCGAAGCAAAGTATGCACTGGCAATAACAAAGTCAGAGTATGCACAGTATAACATGGGATCTGCTTATAAAAAACTTGGTAAGACTGAAGAAGCTCTGAAAGCTTTTCATGATGGCTATGACTATAATAATCATAGCGGATTTATACTAAAGGCCTTAGGAGATACCTATTATGAAACAGCACAATATGAAAATGCTCAGAAATATTATAGAGAATATCTTGAAACCAATAAACGATTTAACAATGAAGAAGTTGAGAAGAAGCTGGAAGAAGTTGAGAAAATACTGCAAGGGTAATATACTGTTTCTTTTCCAAGTCAAATGAGTTTTATACAGGCATTTTCAAAACATCGCCTTCGTATATCACGCTATCCTTCAAATGGTTGACCTGCTCAATCTTTTTAATGTACTGCCGCACATCTCCCCTGCTACTGTACTCCTTTGCCAGATCCCACAGCGTATCACCGTGTTCAACAACAACTGATGTGTAAGAGTCACCGATGTCTGCACTTTGGGCAAAGCTCAAAAGAGATATGTACGAAATAATGATAGTAGCGATTATTATGAATGTATAAAAACGACCCTTGTTTTTTAATTTATATCTTCTTTTCATAATACCCTCCTCAGAACGTTTGTTCTGCATTAATTATATACGAACAGACGTTCTTTTGTCAACATCTATTTTCGAACATTTGTTTGACTTTTGCATTATTATTTAATATAATTAATTTAGCAATAATTATGCGATTTTCCAGTATACCGAAGGAGTGTATGGCATGAGTAAAAAGATTAATGATAGACAGCGGCAAATACTTGATTTTGTCAACCTACAGGTTGAAAAAAAGGGTTATCCACCGTCAGTACGTGAGATATGCACAGCCGTGGGTTTCAAGTCGACTTCTACTGTACATGGGTATCTGAAAAAGCTCGAAGAGAATGGCCTTATAGAAAAGGATCCCTCTAAGCCAAGGGCATTGAAAGTGCTAAATCCTAACAGAAACAGATTATATAAAGAAAAATCAAGCTCAAAGAATTATTACTCAGGAAAGGAGCTCGTAGACATTCCGATTATCGGAAAGGTTACTGCCGGTCTACCCATTCTTGCAGTTGAAAATGTTGAAGATACATATCCCCTCCCTGCTGAATTTGTTCAAAGCTCCACAGCCTTTATGCTTAGAGTACAAGGAGACAGTATGGTAGAAGCAGGTATTCTTGATAATGATCTTGTACTGGTCAGACAACAGTCTACGGCCGTCAACGGCGATACAGTAGTAGCATTGATCGGTGATGAAGCTACCGTTAAGACCTTTTATAAAGAGAAGGACTATGTTAGGCTACAGCCGCAAAACAAATACATGGACCCAATTATTGTCCGCGAAAACCTTTCTATATTAGGCAAAGTAATAGGAGTATTCAGAAAGCTATAAGGGCTTTGGACGAGTAAGTAGCGATAGTGCTGTTTCATGTGTGAAACAAATGGTGCTGCAGGTACTGATCGTAAATGATTGCGAGCTTATGCCCTTGCCTAAAAAGAGGCTACACAAAACATAATCTGTGTAAAGCCTCTTTATTGGTTCAGGTTGATTTGTTTACTCTTGCTTATTGTCGGAAAATATAAAATTGACAATTTTCATTGGACTGATAGTTGAAATAGCGTGTTTATAGACCAATTGTTGCTTGCCATCTGTCTCAAGGACAACAGTAAAATTGTCAAAGCCTTTCACCAGCCCCTTTAGCTGAAAACCATTTGTAAGATAAACGGTTACGGCGATATGCTCCTTCCTCACCTGGTTTAAAAATACATCCTGTAAGTTGATATTCGGCTTATTCACTTGACAATCCTCCTTAAAGTATTCTTCTTACTTTCCATTGCTGTAAATCACTTCTTACTCCCTTGCTGTAAATTAATAGTAAGAATTAGTTTTATTCTACAAGATTAATCCATGTGATGCAATACACTCTTGAATAATTTTTTCCGCAAGCCCACTGAGATTAGAGTTTTCGTCTACTTTGAGCCATTTTATTTCCTGAATTCTCCGAAACCAGGTTAGCTGTCGTTTTGCATAACGTCTTGTATTTCTTTTTAATATGCTGATTGTTTCATCCAATGAGCATTCGCCATTCAGATAGCTAAGTATCTCTTTGTAGCCGATTCCCTGCATGGCAGTTGTACCCTTATTGTAGCCCATTTCAACAAGTTTTTTTACTTCGTCGATCAAACCATTGTCTATCATTCTGTCCACACGTGTGTCAATCCGCTCATAAAGCTCTTTTCTGTCCCAATTCAATCCAAAAGGTATGTATCTGTATGGTGGCGGAACTAACCTGGACACTCTTGCATGCTCAGATATAGTCTTATTTGTGTGGGTATAGACCTCAATTGCGCGTATGACCCTCTTAACATCATTTTCATGAATCCTGGATGCCGCTGTGGGATCAATAATCCTTAGTTTTTCATGTAAATGACGATTCCCCTTCTCTACAGCTTCTCTTTTCAGAGACTCTCTCAATTCATTATCACAAATCGTTTCAGAAAAGCTGATATTGTACATTAATGAATTGATGTAGAGTCCTGTACCACCGACTACAATCGGGCGCTTTCCCTGTTCAAGAATACTGTTTATATATTGAAGCGCCAGCTCTCGATATTTAGCTACACTAAAGCTTTCATTTGGATTCACTTCATCGATCATGTAGTGGCAAATACTTGACATTTCCTCAGCATCAGGCTTTGCCGTCCCTATGTTCATATGCCTGTATATCTGCATGGAATCTGCAGAAACAATACTGCCATTGAGCAACTTTGCAAGCTCGATAGATACTCCGGTCTTACCGGATGCAGTAGGGCCTACAATTAGTATTACAGGCTCCATTGAATATAATTTCCCCCTCTCTGATTACCAATTGTCCCCAGTACAATGGCTGTTTATACAATCCTTTTAAATATCTTTTCCAGCTCGTACTGTTTTAGCCTTAGTATGGCTGGGCGGCCATGGGGGCAGGTATAGGGATTATCCAGCTTGGACAGCCTATCAAGGAGAGCTGAAATTTCTCTTTCATCCAGTTTTTTTCTTGCCTTTATTGCCGATTTACAGGCAATTTTGTATATTGCTTCGTCTGCAACAATATTTTTCTCACCTTTGCTTCCATCCATTACGAAGTCAAGTAATTCCAGGAACAGCTTGCCTACATCAAGCTCTCTTTGGGCAAAGGGGACCGCACGCATAACGATGGAATTTGCACCGAAAGCTTCGTAGCTAAATCCCAGCGATTCAAAGAATGATGATTCACTTATTGCAAATTGGTATTCACTTGCAGTCAGCTCAATAGGAACAAGGGATATCAACATTTGAGATAGTGGCTTGCCCTTACCGAATGCCTCCTTCAATTCTTCATAGCATATACGTTCATGGGCGGCATGCTGATCGAGCAAAAACAGCTCATTCTCCCCTTCGAGGAATACGTAGGTAGAAAAGGCCTGTCCGACAATCCTTATGCCGCCAAAAAGAGAGCTGGTGGGCAGCTGAAGCTCATCTGATTTTGGTTTATCAGGTGTCTCTGATTGTAGCGTCTGTGATGTCGGTGTACTGTATTTATCACTTTCACCATCTGATTCGGAAACCAGGAAGCCAACTTTATTGTAATGACCTGATATTGCTTCCTCCCTTTTCCGGTCCAGTTCCTCCTTCACCCGCTTAAAATCCTGTTGCGAATAAACAGGCTTGTTACCCATATTATCATTTAGCGTATAAGAATTCCCCGTTGAAGCCCTTGATGGAGCCTTGGGCGATGGCTTCGATGACACAGAGTCATTATTCACATTAGATTTCTTAGGATTACTATCCGGCAAGGTCCTTATAGTAGACTGAGTCATTAAGGTACCGTTTATTGCATGGTAAACCGCCCGGAAGATATCCTGCTCATTGGAGAACTTCACCTCCAATTTAGAAGGGTGCACGTTGACATCGACACCGACAGGATTCAAACGGATATCAAGCAAAACAAAGGCATGCTTATTTTTCATAAGAAATGTAGAGTAAGCCGAATCAATTGCGGCGGCAATAGTTTTGTTGCGGACACACCTTCTATTGATGTAAATAGACTGATGATTTCTGTTGGAACGTGCAATTTCGGGTTTCCCGATATATCCAATGATTTTCACCTGTTCATCCTGGTAGTTAACCTCCATAAGCTGCTTAGCGGTTTGCCCACCATAAACACTAAATACGGTACTTTTCAAATCACCGTTACCCGGCGTATGTACTACCGTTGATCCATTATTGATCAGCTTAAAAGAGATATCAGGATAGCCAAGAGAGATTCTGCTGAACATATCTGCAGTGTGACCGGCTTCCGTGGAATCCTTTTTTAGAAACTTATATCTGGCCGGTGTATTGAAAAACAGTTCACTAACAGTAATTGACGTGCCGACAGGACATCCTATCGGCTTTACATCCAAAACTTGTCCGGCTTTTACTCTAATAAAGGTACCCTGCAAGGAGCTCTTAACTCTCGTTGAAAGCTGCACATCCGATACTGAGGCTATACTGGCCAAAGCCTCTCCCCTAAAGCCCATACTTTTTATAGACTCCAAATCGTCTGCTCGTCTGATTTTGCTGGTAGCGTGTCTTTCAAATGCAATTTGCACATCATCCTCTGTAAGCCCGCTACCGTTGTCAATCACGCGTATAAAGGAAATACCCCCGTTACGGATTTCAACGCTGATGTTATCAGCCCCTGCGTCTATGGAGTTTTCGACCAGCTCCTTAATAACAGAGGCAGGTCTTTCAATCACTTCGCCTGCTGCGATTTTGTTAGCAGTGTTCTCATCAAGTATAATTATTTTCCCCATGCTAGCCCCTCCTGGCTTTCTTTTGCAGAGTGTACAAAACATTCATTGCATCCAGAGGTGTAATCGTTGATATATCAATTGCTTTTAGCTCTTCTAATACTTCTTTTCCTGACTTATCTTCATTGTTGCTTACACGGAACAAATCCACCTGACCATCAAAGGGTATATTCCTCCGTCTTGTCTTGTACCTATTTATATCTGCAGCCTCAAGCTCCTTCAGCAGCTCCTTTGCCCTGTCAGTCACAACCTCCGGTACGCCTGCCAGCTTGGCTACCTGTATCCCATAGCTGCCATCGGCACCGCCACGGATAATCTTTCTAAGAAATATTATGTCATCTCCCTTTTCCTTCACGGCAACACAATAATTCTTAATGCCGGGCATCTTATCCTCAAGCTCAGTCAATTCGTGGTAGTGAGTGGCAAAGAGTGTCCTGCTTCCCACCTTTTCCTTGTTTGAGACATACTCAATAACAGACCAGGCTATACTTAGACCGTCAAAGGTGCTTGTTCCTCTGCCAATCTCATCAAGGATTAGCAGGCTTCTTGACGTAGCATTTTCCAGGATATTTGCTACCTCAGACATTTCCACCATAAACGTGCTCTGCCCCGCGGCAAGATCGTCTGATGCTCCGACGCGTGTAAAAGTCCTATCAACAATACCGATTTTGGCACTGTTGGCAGGCACAAAACTCCCGATCTGTGCCATAAGCACAATTAGTGCCACCTGCCTCATATATGTGGATTTACCGGCCATATTGGGTCCTGTAATTACAGACAGTCTATTTTCATCCATGTCAAGATAGGTATCGTTTGGGACAAATTCGCCTTGTTCAAGCATCTTCTCGACAACAGGATGCCTTCCTGCTTCTATTTTAATGATCTGCTTATCGTTCACCTCAGGCTTGCAGTAATTCTCCCGGTCGGCAGTTTCTGCAAGGGCGCAAAGCACATCAAGCTCGGCCAGGCATGCTGCTGTTTTTTTGACTCTGTTGACTTGCGAAGCGATTTTATCTCTTATTTGTATGAAAATATTATACTCCAGGTCAATGATTTTGCTCTCAGCTCCGAGAATGTTCTCCTCCATCTCCTTAAGCTCAGGTGTCACATATCTTTCGCAGTTTGTAAGAGTCTGCTTCCTGATGTATTCGTCAGGTACCAGATGAAAGTAGGACTTAGTCACTTCTAGAAAATATCCGAATACTCTTGTAAATCCTATTTTCAAATTCTTAATGCCGGTTTTTTCTCTTTCCGAGCTTTCCAGCTCTGCAATCCACTGTTTTCCATCGGTTGTAGCACTTCTGAGCTTGTCCACCTCATCATTATATCCTGACTTAATGATTCCACCTTCTTTTATGGTAACAGGCGGATCATCCATTATAGAATGCTCTATCAGATCCGCAATATCTTCAAGCTCCTCCATCAGGCTATTGTTTCTCAGAATAAGGGAAGAAGTACAAGCGTTTAAAATATCCTTGATATTAGGTATCTGTAACAATGAATTTTTAAGAGCAATTAAATCACGGCAATTTGCGCTGCCCAATACTATTTTGCCAATCAACCTCTCCACATCATATACTCTCTTAAAAAGCTCTCGCAGCTCCATACGCACCATAAACTTATCCTTCAGCTCAGCTACAGCATCGAGTCGTTCATTAATGTCGTCAATGTTGACCAGGGGCATTTCCAGCCACCTTCGGAGTGTTCTGGCTCCCATTGAGGTCATGGTCCTATCCAGGACCCAAAGTAGCGAGCCCTTGCGATCTTTCTCCCGCATAGTCTCAATCAGCTCAAGATTTCTTCTGCTGGAGTGGTCAACAATCATATATTCCTCAAGCCTGTAAGGGGTAATTTTTTCTATATGCTCAAGGCTTGCCCTTTGTGTGTGTTCCAGATAATACATCAAGGCGCCGCAGGCGTTAATGCAAAGCTCAAACGTTTCTTCGGGCAGTGGATTTTCGCCCAGCTGCTCTGACAAAATTTTATGTGCATAGCTGTCTTCAAAATATTGGTCATCAAGTGCCGAAATATAAACATTGTAACGATTGCAAAGCTGTACCAATGTATCCTTCGAGTTATATAATGTCTGGTTAGTAAGGATTTCAGCGGGGTTGAATTTGGCTATTTCATCTAAAAGCTTGCTAACTGTATTTCCCCATGTGATTCTAGTAGTAAAAAACTCACCGGTTGAAACGTCCACAACGGCAAGGCCGAACATTATACTCTTCGCATAGACACAGACCAGGTAGTTGTTCTTTTTTTCATCCAGCATTGCTGAATCAGTAACGGTTCCCGGCGTTACTACCTTTACAACTTCTCTTTTGACAATCCCTTTTGCCAGGGCTGGATCTTCGACCTGCTCGCAGATTGCTACTTTGTAGCCCTTTGAAATAAGACGAGCAATGTATCCGTCCACAGCATGATGAGGGACTCCACACATTGGCGCCCGCTCCTCCAGCCCACAGTCTCGGCCTGTAAGAGTGATTTCCAGCTCTCGGGAAGCAAGGATGGCATCATCGAAAAACATTTCATAAAAATCACCCAATCTGAACATGAGAATGCAATCCTTGTATTGCTCCTTCGTGTCCATATATTGCTGCATCATTGGTGTTAAAGACATTCCAGTAACCTCACTTGTTATGGCTCTATGCCCGGCCTATTAATTCTAAATAATCAGTCTTACCCTTTATATAATATCATTGTCTGCCTTCCAGTGACCAGGTGCCTGTGTTATCTATAATCACATTTACAAGTCGCCCCGTCAAGTCGGCGCTGCCCTTGAAATTTACTATCTTGTTTGTTCTTGTGCGTCCTGTCATCATGTTAATACTATTTTTACTTAGCCCCTCAACCAGGATTTCGACGCTCTTCCCGGCAAGCTGCTCATTTATCTGTTTGCCGATGGTATCCTGTAATTCTAAAAGAGCTGCGAATCTCTTTTTCTTAATATCTTCAGGTACCTGATCCAGCCTTTTGGCAGCAGGAGTGCCCGTCCGCTTTGAGTAGAGAAAGGTATACACATAATCGAACCGAACTCTTTCTATTAGATCCAGTGTTTGTGCAAAATCCTCCTCAGTCTCTCCGGGGTATCCTGCAATTATGTCTGTAGTAATTGAAATACCCGGGATTTGCGCCCTTATACTATCCACCAGTTGGAAATACTGCTCACGGCTGTATTTTCTATTCATCTCGCTGAGAATTCTGTTGCTTCCTGCTTGTATGGGAAGGTGTACATGCTCGCACACCTTTTTGCATTCCTTCATCGCAAGAATCAACTCTTCAGTCAAATCCTTGGGGTGAGATGTCATGAAACGAATTCTTTCTATCCCTTCAACATCCTCCAGGCTGCGCAGCAATAGTGCAAAACTACTTTCGTCCTTCAGATCCAGGCCGTATGAGTTGACGTTCTGACCCAGAAGAGTGATTTCCTTATATCCCTGATGTCCCAGCATCCTTGCTTCATGCAAAATATCCGACAGCTTTCTGCTTCTTTCACGTCCTCTTACATAGGGAACGATACAATAGGAGCAAAAATTGTTACATCCGTACATAATCGTCAGCCACGCTTTAACGCTGTGAGCCCTTTTGATTGGCATGCCCTCGGCAATATATCCATCAGAATCACTGACAAGCGCAAGCGGTTTTTCCGAGTTGAGCGTCATGTAAAGCATCTCAGGGAATTTGTAAAGATTGTGCGTGCCGAATATCAAGTCCACATGTCTATACTTCTTCAGAATGACATCTACCACATCATTTTGCTGCATCATGCAGCCGCATACAGAAATAATTAGGTCAGGGTTTCGTCGTTTTAGAGCTTTTAGCGAACCCAGATGTCCATAAACCTTCAGTTCTGCGTTTTCTCTTACACAGCAGGTGTTATAAAGTATAAGATCTGCCTCTTCTATGCTGTCAGTATGCTTATATCCCATGGCGTCAAGCATTCCTGAAAGCTTTTCGGAATCATTTTCATTCATCTGGCAACCAAAGGTGCTTATATTATATTTTCTGATTGCATCAGGATTCTTTTCACGTACCAACTGTAAAAAAGCGTCCTGCCTTATCATTTCGTCCTCAGGTACTAATATGTTTTCCCTTATATCCAAACTGTATTTCCCTCCATAAGCTTTTCCGTCATTCTATCTACTTAACCACTAAACTATATAATTATATCATGAATTCGCATAAATTCTTGCTTGGGGATCGTCTCTTTCTTTTGTCTAATCCTCCATACCATATTTTAACTCATCAATTTTTACATTAATTTCATCAATGTTCAAAGCTTCTTTGGGCTGGTTTGTCAACTGATACGTCTTCTTTAGATTCAATATCCTGCTAACACTTTCATCTATCCTCTCTTCTGTAATGTCCCCATTTGACACAGCAGCTTTCACAGAGTCGATTGCAGCCTGTTGCTTGTCGTAACCATGGCATATAAGTATAATATCGCTTCCTGCGGTAATCGATCCGACAACAGCATCTTCTATAGTGTAGTTTTCAATAATAGCAGCCATTGTCATATCATCTGTGACAACAAGGCCGTCAAAGCCCATATCCTTTCTGAGAACATCGCTAATAAGAGCTTTTGAAAGTGAAGCCGGATACTCAGGATCTATTTTAGTCATTTGAATATGGGCGACCATCACAGCATCTGCCTCATTATCAACAGCGGCCTGAAAAGGTAGAAATTCGAAGCTCCTCAACCGTTCCAAATCATATTCAACCTTAGGAAGTCCGACATGTGAGTCAACAATGGTATCGCCGTGCCCCGGGAAATGCTTTACTACCGATATCACGCCATTGTCTCTTATTCCCTTCATTGCTTCTATCCCCAAGCTGCCGACAATTTCGGGGGTATTCCCGAAAGCTCTCTCCCCAATTACAGTGTTTTTCGGATTGCTCCATATGTCCAGTACGGGTGCAAAATTGGTATTGAAGCCAAAAGCCTTAAGCTGTTCAGCAAGCAAAGCACCTATCTTATAGGATAATCCCTTATCATTGACCTCCCCTATTGACCCGGGAGAAGGAAGATCCCTTACCTGATCGGGCATTCTGCTGACCTTGCCGCCCTCCTCATCCACCGATATGAATAGCGGTATTGCGTCCATATTAATATCCTTTATGGAATTTAACAACCCCAGTAATTGATCCGGGCTTTTGATGTTGCGTTGAAAGAGTATTACACCGCCCACCTTATTGTCCATTATCATCTTCTTCAATTGATTGTTAGGCTGCATACCTTCAAAGCCAACAATAAACATCTGGCCGATTTTTTCGTCTAGGGTCATTTTTTCAACTCCATCAAAAACGCCATTCTTTTCGGTATCCTCAATGGGAATGCTTTCAGGCTTTGTTGTCTCAGTATTGCCGAATTCATTATACTCAGAAGTAGTCTTATCAACCGGAAATTGCTGATTCGGTTGAGATCCTGGATTATTACCCAAACTAACGCAGCCCCATAGTGTTAACGAGAATAAGACTGTTATAAACAGAGCCATGAGCCGCTTTTTCTTCTTAGTATTAGCTGTCATAAATCGTTTTACATCAGTTATATCCTGTTTTTTGAAGCTTCTCACCCTCTTATGCAGCTATTCAAATCTGAAATGTGTATTTTTATACATTTGAACAAATATGCTTATTGATAGATCTTTTTGTCAATGCAAAGCTGTGCTCGTTCTCTGGTTTTATCGTCGGATTTTAATGAATCCTCAAGAAATTCAGGATGAACTTTCAAAAACACCTTCATGGACTCCCTGGGATCCGCCATGTATTTCAGGAGCATATCATATTGTCCTTTGCTGATAAGACTCATGTTATGAGCGCTGCTGAAAAACCTGTTATTAATAGATACCATGGCAAAGGAGCATACTTCATTTTTCTCCAGCAGCTCGCCCCCTCCCTGCAATCTGTCAACCACAACAACGGAGCATTTTATTTGGCCGCAAATGTTTTTTATGGCCGGTATCCATGCTCTTTCGTAGCTGGAGGCCACAGTTATCAAATCAGCAATATGAAGCACATTAGCACCATTAATGGATACGGCATCATAAGTCTCACCATTATGCGTTACGACGGCGCTCAGATCCTTATAAACTGTGATATGTGGTTTCTCAAGCATTTTTGCCAGAATCAGTGAAAAAAACCAGTCGCGCCTTTCTCCGCCGGAAATGTAGCTAATGCTGTCCAAATCTATATTGTTTCGGACAAACTCAAGCATATTATCAATCAAACCCTTAAATATCTCATCGGAACTATAATTCGCCTCAATCAGCGGCAAAAGCTTTCCCGGACATCCCAGCCTGTCTGATTTAAATGCATCTATCTTTTCAAGCAGCTCAAGAGCCTTTTTCTCGCTTCCGTATAAAAAATGAGTATTTATATAATATGGGCCAAGTGTACCTGAAGTGTACCAAAAAGGCTTCCCCTCCTGACAAACCCTAACTGCTCCCGTTTGGAACAGCCAATTGACAAGCTTCTTATCAGACATCTACTTCCTCTCTTCCTTCTTATTAACCTTCTTATTGTGTTCTCCCCACCATTTCTGATTTACAATCGTTCCGAGGTCGCTTCCCAGATGTGAAGCATCGCCTTCAACCACAGTGGAAAACACACCATCATCGTAGTCAATTATCGTCACACCGGTGTTTTCGCACCAGGACACATTGATCATTTCTTCAAGTGTGCAGGCTCTAAAGTGACATATTAGTGCACGTATTGCGGTGCCATGTGTTACTATACAGATATTCTTCCCAATGTTCTTATTAATAATAAGCATAATCTCGTCCAGAACACGCTTTTGAAACCCTGCCATAGACTCGCCGTTAGGCATCTGGTGCTCATGGGGAGAATTATCCCATGTTTCATAGGCATCAGGCCACTTTTCTGCCAATTCAGCCCATGTTAAGTCCTCCCAGTCCCCTCCATTGATTTCTTTTAACTGGTCCGATTGAGTGATTGGAAGGCTTTTAACTTCCGAAATATATGAGGCTGTCTGGAATGTTCTTTTTAGACTACTGGAATAAAGGACATCAATATCAACATCGGATAGCGCTTGTGCAACCCTCTTTGCCTGAAGATGCCCGCGTTCCGTAATGGGTGAATCAGTCCAGCCATGGAAATGTCTGGATTTGTTTCCTTCTGCTTCTGCATGCCGAACAAAAATCAATCTTGTTTTCATCATCTCTCCATTATCTTCTACCAGTAGCATTTACAAGATACTTAGCTTATAATGCTTTACTTATAACATTTTTTCTTCATAAGTTAATTATAAGCAAATCACATGTTCAATTCAAGCTTCCCGGTGATATCAGCAATACACCTCAAGCTGTGGGCTTTCATATACTGCTCTATCCCTTTCAAGACCCTTATACAAGCATCAGGATAAATCATATTTGCAGTCCCTACCATAACTGCACTTGCACCGGCTAATAAAAATTCTATGGCATCATTTCCCTCCATAATACCGCCCATGCCAATTACGGGAATTTTCACTGCCTGGGCAGCCTCATATACCATTCTCACAGCTACGGGTTTGACTGCCGGCCCGGACAATCCGCCTGTATTATTAGATAATATCGGTCTTCTTGTTTCGATATCTATGGCCATCCCCAAAAGGGTGTTAATCAGTGAAATGCAGTCCGCTCCGGCATTTTCTGCTGCCTTTGCTATTTCCGCAATGCTCAACACATTTGGAGTCAGCTTCACAATTAGTGGCTTTTTACAGTGTTTCTTAACTAGTGAAGTAATTTCCGAAACTCCTGAAGCAGTATTGCCAAATGCCATACAGCCCGCTCTTACGTTAGGACATGACACATTTAGCTCAATAGCATCAATATCGGCGTCAGATAGTATTTCTGCCATCTGACAATAGTCATCAACCGTATTGCCGGCAATATTGGCAATAATAGCAGCAGAATACTGCCTTAAAAAAGGTATTTCATCCTTAACAAAGGCTCGGACACCAGGGTTTTGCAGTCCTACGCTGTTTAGTATTCCAGCGGGTGTTTCTGCGACTCTCGGGGGCTTATTTCCCTGTCGCGGCTCGAGGGTAAGACCCTTTACGCTGATAGCACCCAGCCGGTTCAAGTCAATAAAATCCGAATGCTCCCTTCCGAAGCCAAATGTACCGGAGGCTGCAATCACGGGATTCTTTAGCTTCAATCCTCCTATATTCACAACCATATCAATATCACGACCTTGCCCCTTCACATAATCCCTCCGTTTACGCCTCTTATTTATCAATCAAAAATGACGTCCCTACTGTTGAAGACCGGACCGTCCTTGCATACATGGCTATAGCGCCATTCTCCGTCTTCAGCATCTGTCCCCTTCTTTGTTTTTGTCTTACAAGCACATATAAGGCATGCGCCAAAGCCACAGCCCATACGCTGTTCAAGAGATACCTGGCACTCGGTTCCGCTCTTATTTGCTAACTGTGCTATTATCTTGAGCATTGCTGTCGGGCCGCATGCATAAATCATATCATAATGTTCAGACAGCAAGTCGTTTTTCAGTGTTTTAGTAATGAAGCCGTGGGCACCGTAGCTACCGTCATCCGTAGCAATTTTAAGGGATGAGGAGTTTTGCCTAAACTCCTTTTCCAACACAATTAGGTCTGCCGAACGGAATCCAAGATATGCGCTTTTCAAAACTGCTTTACTCTCCTCCAGCAAAAACAACAAGGGAAATATCCCTATTCCACCGCCCACTACCGCAATGCGCTCATATCCCATATTGAGATCGAATCCATTTCCAACCGGCCCCATCACATCCAGGCGGTCACCGGGCTTTTTACATGCTAACAGGGCAGTGCCGGTTCCCTTCTTCTGAAAGAGAATATCATATGTACCGTTCACTCTATCTACCCGGCAAATGCTTATAGGCCTTCTTAGCAATGCCTGGGTTCCATCGCAGCACTTAATGTTTACAAATTGCCCGGGTAGGGCGTTACTTGAAATGAACTCAGACTCAAGAGTCATGCTGTAAATACCCTCTACAAGCTCTTCAATATGTATTACAGTGTTCATTAGTTGTTTGGTCATTGTCTCCTCCTATTTCTTTAATCCTCAAATACACCCAGCTCTATGACCTCAAGATCACCATTCATGCTCTCCATTTCTATGCAGTCGACAATCGCAGCTGCCGTATCAAGGGATGTCATACATGGGATTGACATCTCCACCGCCTTTCGCCTTATCTTAAAGCCATCACGCTTAGGCTGGCGTCCTCTCGTTGGGGTATTTATTACCAGACTTATCTTTCCTGAGGAAATTAAATCCAATATGTTCGGGGAGCCCTCGCCTATTTTTTTCACAGCATTTGTGGCAACTCCATGCATATTCAGCATATTTGCAGTTTTACCGGTAGCCCAAAGCTCAAAGCCAAGCTTTTCTAACTGCTCCGCAATACTGATGAGTTCGGGCTTGTCGGAGTCTCTGACAGTCATCAGGACGCTGCCACCCTTTGTGGGGAGCTTGGTGCCCGACGCAGTAATTCCTTTGTATAGAGCCTCCTGGAATGTTTTCCCTATGCCCAGCACCTCGCCGGTTGACTTCATTTCAGGCCCCAGGCTGGTATCCACATCATGCAGCTTCTCAAAGGAGAAAACAGGAACCTTGATGGCAACATATTCAGATTCCCTGTAAAGGCCTGTGCCATACTTAAAATCGCTTAGCTTCATTCCTGTCATCAGCTTTGTGGCAATGTTTACCATGGGAATCCCTGTAACCTTGCTTATATAAGGGACAGTGCGGCTAGATCTGGGATTCACCTCAATAACGTAGACCTCGTCGTTATATAAAACATACTGAATATTTATCATACCCAAGACATTTAATGCCTTTGCCAACTTTTCCGAATAGCTGACTATTTTTTCGACAGTTTTCCGGCTCAATGTAGATGCAGGATAGACTGAGATACTATCTCCGGAATGAACGCCGGCCCGCTCCAAATGCTCCATGATGCCCGGTATCAATATGCTATCACCGTCACAGATGGCATCGACTTCAATTTCCTTACCCATTAAATATTTATCAACCAGAATAGGGTGCTCCTGCTTTACCCGGTTGATAATCTCCATAAATTCAATAATATCCTTGTCATTGTAGGCAATCTCCATTCCCTGACCGCCAAGGACATAGGAGGGACGAACAAGCACGGGATAAATTAATTCGTTTGCAGCCTCTAATGCCTGCTCGGTGGTGTAAACAGTTTTGCCCTTCGGCCTGGGTATACCTACTTGCTCAAGTATTTCATCAAATTTTTCACGATCCTCGGCAGCATCTACATCAGCGGCCTGGGTTCCGAAAATCTTCACACCGTTATCACTAAGCTCATTTACCAGCTTAATGGCCGTTTGTCCGCCAAATTGGACGACAACTCCCTCAGGCTTTTCACCGTCTATAATATTTTCCACGTCTTCAATGGTCAGGGGCTCAAAATATAGCCTGTCCGAGGTGTCAAAATCCGTGCTTACTGTTTCAGGATTGTTGTTTGCAATAATGGTTTCATATCCCTGCTCCCTCATTGCCCACACTGAATGAACAGAGCAGTAATCAAATTCGATGCCCTGACCTATTCTAATCGGTCCTGAGCCGATTACCAGTATTTTTTTGCGGTCAGACTCCTTCACTTCATTGAATGAGTCGTAAGTAGAATAGTAATAGGGGGAAACTGCTTCAAATTCAGCTGCACATGTGTCGACCATTTTGTATGCAACATGGATCCCCATGTCTTTGCGCAGCTTTTTAACTGATTTCCTGTCCGATCTAATATACTTCGCAATAACCACATCCGGGAATCCCATTCTCTTGGCTCTGCTAAGCAGCTCAGAAGAAATGGTCTCAGGTGATTGGGTTTTTAATTCTTCCTCTAACATGACCAGGTTATTAATTTTGCTGATAAAGAAACTATCAATCCTTGTAATACTATTAATCTTTTCAACAGAAACGCCTCTTCTGAGTGCCTCCGCAATGACAAACAGCCTCTCGTCATTAATATCCTGCAGCTTATCTTCAAGTGTTTTTGTGTCCAGAGGCTTATAAATCTCCTGCTCCAGGGTATAAATGCCCAGCTCCAATGATCGAATGGCTTTCATCAATGCAGCTCCAAAGCAGTTGCTCACAGCCATTACTTCGCCGGTGGCCTTCATCTGTGTACCTAATGTGCGTTCAGCCTTTACAAATTTATCAAAAGGCCACTTTGGTATTTTCAGAACAATATAATCTAATGTAGGCTCAAAGCAGGCAAAAGTTTTGCCGGTTACGGAATTTTTAATTTCGTCCAGTCCATACCCAATTGCAATTTTTGTGGACACTCTTGCTATAGGATAACCGGTTGCTTTTGATGCTAATGCAGATGAGCGGCTTACTCTAGGATTAACTTCAATTACAGCATATTCAAAGCTTGTGGGATGCAGTGCAAACTGCACATTGCACCCTCCTTCTATTCCTAGAGCTGATATAATCTTCGCAGCCGCTGTACGCAGCATTTGGCATTCCTTATTTGACAATGTCTGTGATGGAGCCACCACAATGCTGTCGCCTGTATGTACGCCCACCGGATCTATGTTTTCCATGTTACATACAGTAATTACATTCCCTTTTCCATCTCGAATCACTTCATATTCTATTTCTTTCCATCCCGATATACATTTTTCAATCAAGGCCTGCCCCACCCTGCTGAGTCTTAAGCCGTTTGTGGCAATCTCCCTGAGCTGTTCCTCATTATAAGCGATGCCGCCGCCGGTACCGCCAAGAGTATATGCAGGACGTACAATAATGGGGTAATCAACTTCACGGGCAAATATAAGGGCATCATCTACGTTGGTTACTACCTTGCTGGCAATGCATGGTTCACCTATGCTTTCCATCGCGTTCTTAAAATCCTGCCTGTCTTCAGCCATTTTAATTGCTTGTTTTGTGGTGCCAAGCAATTTAACATTCTGCTCCTTTAAAAAACCAGACTCTGACAGCTCCATCGCCAGATTCAGCCCGGTTTGCCCTCCCATTGTCGGCAGCAAGCTGTCAGGCTTTTCTTTTATGATAATTTTTTTGACTGTTTCAGCATTAAGCGGCTCAATATATACTCTGTCAGCAATGTTTTTATCGGTCATGATCGTAGCCGGATTACTGTTCACAAGGATTACCTCAATACCTTCATCCTTAAGTGCCTGGCAGGCCTGTGTTCCTGCATAATCGAATTCTGCTGCCTGGCCTATTATTATAGGTCCCGAACCGACAACCATAACTTTCATGACATCATTACGTCTTGGCATGCTGTCCTCCTTTTATATGTTTCAAGCTAAGTAGTTTGCTTCGTGCTTGCTTGCAATGCCTGATTAATCTCATCCCTCATTCTGATTGCCTCTTCCCTTGCTGCACTGTCAAATCCACTCTCATCAAACTTTTGAGACCATTTATCTGATTTCCAGGCACACATGATGCTTCTGGACGCATTAATTATAGCTCCGAGTCCATCACTGTTAAAAGATTTCACAGCATCTGCTGCTGTGCCACCCTGCGCGCCATAGCCCGGCACCAATATATATGCTTTTTTCATTATCTGTCTTAAAACACTTGCCTGCTCAGGCCAGGTGGCTCCCACAACCGCACCGATAGAGCTATAGCCGTATTCACCCACAATTGTGCTTCCCCACTCATCCACCAGCTCAGCCATTTTTTCGTAAATGTGCTTTCCGTCCTGTGCTACAATATCCTGTATTTGCCCGGAGGATTTATTTGATGTTTTGACCAGTATAAAAATGCCCTTCTCGTATTCTTGGCAATCATCTATAAATGGCTTAATACCGTCATATCCAAGATACGCATTGACTGTGAGGGCGTCGATATTATATGCCCGATCTTCCTTGCCCATTGAGGGCACTTTCCCAAGATATGCTGAGGAATAGGCTTGCGCAGTCGTTCCTATATCGTTTCTTTTCCCGTCTGCAATGACAATTAGCCCTTTTGACCCGGCATATGCACAGGTTTGAGCAAAGGCACGCATACCTTCAATGCCGTACATCTCATAATATGCCAGCTGCGGCTTAACTGCGGGAACAATGTCACATACTGCGTCAATCAATTTTTTATTGAAGCTTAGTATAGCATCGGATATGCCTGCAAAGCCGGATCCAAATTCTTTGAAGGACTTTCCCCTGATAAAAGCCGGAATGTATTCCAGCTTTGGATCAAGACCGACTACAGTCGGGTTATTAGTCTTTTTTATATTTGCAATAAGTCTGTCTACAAACATAGTTGCTCCTTTACCTTACTTTTTAGTCATTTGCATTTCCAACATGATATTATTTTCGCCGCCATCTATGGCAGTGCACGCCTTTGTCTAAAGCAGTATATGGTCGCTGACCATTACATTTCCTGCTACAATCGTTCCCCATGCGGCGCCATACAGCTCCATTCCTCCAAAGGGAGAGTTCTTGGATTTCGATTGAAATTTGTTTACATCCACCTTACACTTCTCATCAGCATTTACAATTGTAACATCAGCTGCACTGCCAATCTGTAATGTGCCTTTATTAATACTCAGCAGCTTTGCCGGATTCAGACTCATTTTCTCTACCAGCTTTGTCATTGAGATGATTCCCGGTCTTACCAGCTTTGTTATAGCCAGGGGAAGAGCCGTCTCAAAGCCTACAATGCCACTCGCAGCAAGGCTGAATTCAACCCTTTTCTCATCGACATGATGGGGTGCGTGATCGGTTGCGATAATATCAATGGTATCATCAGCAATACCTTCAATGATTGCTTCTACATCCACCTCTGTCCTTAAGGGCGGGTTTATCTTTGCATTGGTGTCGTAACCCTCACAAGCCTTTTCAGTTAAGGAAAAATAGTGAGGACAGGTTTCACAGGTCACTTTTACACCACGTTTTTTTGCATTCCTAATCATTTCAACAGACAGGGCAGTGCTAACATGGGCAATATGTATGGGCACCCCTGTATACTCGGATAATATAAGCTCCCTGGCGACCATCGATTCCTCAGCTGCAGCAGGAATGCCCTTGAGCCCCATTATGGTTGACATATATCCCTCGTTCATCACGCCATTCTCTGCAAGATCAAGATCTTCGCAGTGGGAAATCACAGCAATATCAAACATTGATGCATATTGAAGTGCCTTTTTCATAAGTGACGAGCTCACAACCGGATTACCGTCATCGGAGATAGCTACAGCGCCTGCAAATTTAAGCTCGCCAATCTCTGCCAGCTCATCACCCCGTTGCCCCTTTGAAATGGCTCCTATAGGGTACACATTAACATAACCTTCCTGTTCTGCCTTTTGTGTGATAAATTTAATCACTGCCTCATTATCTGCCACGGGATTAGTGTTGGGCATACAGGCAATCGAGGTAAAGCCGCCCATCGCAGCACTTTTTGTGCCGGTTTCTATATCTTCCTTATATTCAAAACCGGGATCTCTAAGGTGACAGTGGGCATCTATAAGGCCTGGCAGCACATATTTCCCTGTTGCATCAATTATTTCGCATCCCTCTTCTGAGATATTCTCCTCTATCTGTGCTATTTTGCCTTCATCAATAAGTAAATCACAAACACCATCTACGCCTGCTTTTGCATCAATCAATCGTCCGCCCTTAATTAGCAGTTTCATTTATTCCCCTCCTGGTCAAAAGATAGAGCAATGCCATTCTGACTGCAACGCCATTAGTTACTTGTTCATCAATTGCGGAGCTTTCCATATCTGCTACTCCGCTAGTCAATTCAATACCACGGTTAATCGGCCCCGGATGCATGATTAAGACATCCTTCTTAGCCAGCTGCAGTCTTTTCTCATCCAGCCCAAAGAATCTGGAATACTCTCTTACAGTCGGAAATAGTGCTTTTTTCTGTCTTTCCAGCTGTAATCTGAGCGATATGATAACATCCGCATCTATCAGCGCTTCATGTATTGTACTGAAAACCTTCGCTCCGGTCATCTCAATATCGGGTGGTAACATAGTTGCAGGGCCTGCAAGGGATACCTGTGCTCCTATTTTAGTCAAGCCCCATATGTTACTTCTGGCAACGCGACTATGATATATATCTCCGAGTATCGCTACTTTTAGTCCTTCAAGGGTTC
>CAYOKA010000023.1:0-24092 GCA_964404395.1 uncultured Oscillospiraceae bacterium
GCTACCACAGCAGGATTTTACATATAGGCAGTATATGGAGGCTTCTGACTTTGAGCTTTTCTACTATCATGATCACAAGCCTCCGGGAATGGATTTTCACAACCATGATTTTTATGAGATATATCTTTTTCTTTCAGGCAGCGTAACCTACGTCATTGAAGGCAAATCCTATAGGCTGAAGCCCAAAGACATCCTTATTATTAACAACAGAGAGCTCCATAAGGCCTACGTGGAAATAGGCATCCCCTATGAAAGAATTGTCATATGGCTGAATCCCGACTATATAAAGAGTATGAATACCGATAAAACAAATCTGCTCGGTGTATTTGATTCCTCTTTGCTGAACAGACATAACCTTTTGCGTTTGGAATCGGATAGCAGGGAGTATATATGCAGAATCGTAGAAAAGCTTGGCGTCGCTTGCAAAAGCGATGCCTTTGGCAGCGACATACTAAGGACGTCATATATTAAGGAGCTGCTAGTCTACCTAAACCGTGTTCAGCAAATCTCCAACGGTGAGAATTTTGAGCTTGACGTTACCTATAATGACAAGGTCACAAAAATTATTCACTACATTAATCAGAACCTTGATGAGGATTTGTCCCTGGAAAAGCTTTCATCCAAGTTTTATCTGAGTAAGTATCATCTGCTCCGTGAGTTCAAGAAGAACACAGGTTATACTATTCACAAATACATTACCCAAAAACGCCTTATCATGGCCAAAGAGCTACTCAAAGACTGCAAGCAGGTATCCGAGGTGTGCGACAAATGCGGCTTCGGCGACTATTCCAACTTTATACGAGCTTTTAAGAAGGAGTTTGGAATCTCGCCAAAAAAGTACTCAAAAGGGGAGCATCTTTAAGAGCTCCCCCCTTTTTATCTTCTCAAAGGCTTTCCATCACATATCCCCTCATAGTATACCTTCCACAACTAATCTTTCAGTATCAGCGGATGGCCTTCATTTTGCTTATGGCTTCCCACAGCCCATTCATGTAGGTAATGCCTAGAGCCCGGTCATACAGCCCATAGCCCGGCCTTGCCTTCTCGCCCCATATCATCCTGCCGTGGTCGGGACGTATGTATCCCTTAAAATCAATATCATGATAAGCCTTCATTATCTCAAACAAATCCAGCGAACCGTCCGATGACATATGTGATGACTCATGGAACACTGCTTCAGATTCAAACTTAATGTTCCTGACATGACCAAAATGGATTCTCCCCATAGCTCCGAAATACCTGATTAATTCGGGGATACTGTTTTCCCTGTTAGCTCCCAGAGAACCGCTGCATAGGGTTAGCCCATTATAGGGGTTGTCCACAAGCTTGATGAGCCTCTCCAGCCCAGCTTTATCGGTTACTATTCTCGGAAGACCATAAAGCTTCCATGGCGGATCGTCAGGATGAATCGCCATCTTAACGTCAGCCTCTTCGCAGACAGGAATAATTTTTTTTAGAAAGTATTTCAGATTATCAAAAAGCTTATCTTCGTCTACGTCCTTATACTTCTCAAAGGTTTCCTTCAGCTCCTTCAGCCTCTCCGGCTCCCATCCCGGCAGCGAGAACCCCTTCGAATTTGAATCCATCTCCTCCACAAGCCTGATGGGATCAAGGCTGGCAATTATATTATTGTCATATGCCATAGTTTCGGAACCATCTTCCAATATCTGCGCCAGATCCGATCTTATCCAATCAAACACAGGCATGAAATTATAGCAGATAACCTTGACCCCCGCCCTGCCCAGATTCCTTATTGTCTTCTTATAGTTCTCTATATAGCAGTCTCTGGTGGGAAGCCCCAGCTTGATATCTTCATGTATATTGACGCTCTCGATGACCTCAAGCTCCAATCCGGCATCTTCTACCTGCTTTTTCAGCCCAAGAATGTTTTCCAGGGGCCAGACATCTCCAACGGGGATGTCAAACAATGCCCCGGCAACACCGGTAATCCCCGGAATCTGGCGAATATGCTCCAGTCGTACGCTGTCGTCCTTTTCTCCAAACCACCGAAAGGTCATCTTCATAATCTTTTTGCCTCCTGCCACCGCTTTATTTGGAAAGCTATGCCATAACCGTCATAAACTCAGTAATGCGTCCATGGGCAAGCTAAACAATCTCGCTTTGTTAATTTTCGCTTTATCAAGCTTCGTTTTGGAAAGCTCCGTCATGGATCCCTACATTACCCCTCTAACGCTTCTTTCAAAACATTTCTGACCGCCTGCTTCCCGGCAATCATATCCTTGAAATAGCCCTCTATCTTCTCTCCCAGACCAATTTCATAGAGGTTCTGCCCGAAGAGTCTCTCATTGGACAAAATAGGAACAAGATGATCCTTTACAGAAGAAGGATTTCCAAACTCTACATCCTTCAGATATCCCTGCAATTCACCCATCATAGGATCAAAGCTTAGCTCCATCTTATCACCGTTATCGTCAATGCCCATCAAGTATCTGCACCATCCGGCAATAGTAAGTGGAATGTATTTCAGCGACCTTACATCCATCTTTGGGTCTGAAACATAGGACTTAATGGTCTGACCAAATCTGACAGGCATCTTTTGAGATGTATCCGTAACAATTCTCTGAGGCGTATCGGGAATATAAGGATTTGGGAACCTTACCTCAATAACCTCCCTGATAAATTCCTCGGGATCCAGAATGCCCGGATGAACTACAACCTGCATACCCTCAACATAGCCGATTTTCTCCACCAGTGCTCGTAGATGCTCGTCCTTCATTTCATCTGCAATAAGTGTATATCCAAGAATGCAACCAAATATGGCAAGGGCTGTGTGTAGTGGGTTCAGGCAGGTGCAGACCTTCATTTTCTCCACCCGGTTCACCGTTTCCCTGTCGGTAAAAATAACACCCGCCAGTTCAAGCGGCATGCGCCCGTTTGGAAACTTGTCCTCTATAACAAGATACTGGGGTACTTCAGCATTCACGAAGGGTGCAATATAGGTCTTCTTCTCTGTACAAACAATATCAGCGCTCCCAAAGCCGGTCTGCATAAGGGCTTCTCTCACCTTTTCAGAAGGCCGCGGAGTAATCTTGTCAATCATCGTCCAAGGGAAAGATACTCTGGATGGGTCATTTAAATATTTCAGGAATTTAACATCAACAAAGCCTTTCTCAGCCCATTTCTCGGCAATCGTACAGACCGCCGTCTGCAGCTTCTGTCCATTTTGTGAGCAATTATCCATACTCACAAAAGCAATAGGCTGCCCGCCATTTAAATACCTGTTGTAAGCAAGCGATGCAATCTTCGACATGGTGTGCTTGGGCTTATCGGGGCCATTATCAATATCGTCCTTGACAACAGCGAGGTAGTCCCCTGCCATATCTATGAGTCCGTACCCTTTCTCTGTAATCGTAAAGCTGACCATCTGAAGTGATTTTTTAGTAAAAATACTTTTAAGCTGCGCCCAGTCCTTTTCTGTTGAGGGGTCTCCCACAAGGCTCTCGGCGATACTGCCAATAACCTTCTTTTCAAGACTCCCGTCTGCCTTCATTAGCACCAGCAGGCTCAGATTATCATAAGGTTTATAAGCCTTATCTATGATTTCCGAATCATAAGACTCCGCCGCAATGATCCCGGTATCTGCTTTATTTATCTCAAGAAGCGTCTGCTGTAATACGGATATAAACCCTTTGAGAATATTGCCGGCGCCAAAATGCAGCCATGCAGGGCGTTCCGCCGTATTGCGGATCATCTGCCCTGCATTAAAGCCCGGCAGCCCGATCCCTGCCCTCTTCCAGTCATCATGGTTCTTAATACCGCTTTTACTTAATGCCAGCATTTGTTAGCCACCCTTCCTAAAAAACTTCGCGACACTTGTGCCGCATGACACAGGCTATCACCATTGTATAACAACCGATTTGCCATTTTCAATGCTTTTGTTGCCGGTAATGCTGCATAAATTGCTATATTACCACATCAATCAAACTCCCGGAACCCCATCTTCAACCAGGTCTCTTTCGTAATCCTGTTCTGCGCGGTTAAGCCATTATCCCGCTGAAATTGGTGGAGCGCCTTTTTCATCCCGTCTTCATATACGCCGTCAAGGGGGCCATCATAGTATTTGAGCTGCCGCAGCCTCTGCTGAATAGCAAGCACATCGGCGCCCCGGTCACCGGCTATAATTTCATCAAACCCCCGCCCAAAAGGACCAAATGGGCCGTTTACGATTGTCACCTTAGTACCGATTGGCACTAAAGTGTACAGCTCCGCCACGTCTCCATTGAACATGCGAATGCAGCCCTGGCTGCAAGCGGAGCCAATAGAACCGGAAAAAATGGTGCCGTGGATACCATATTTCCCCCAGGGTACATCAAACCCGAGCCACCTTCCGCCGAAGCCTTCGCCCCAATCTCCCTTTTCAATGATTGTCCAACAGCCCAAGGGGGAAGGATGGCCTGACTTACCTGATCCGATAGTATACTCCTTAACACATTTCTTGCCTTCCAACAGGTACAGCGTCTTATCTTCAACATCAATAAAGATGGAATATTCCTTTTTTTCTTCCTGTGCATTAACATTAAGGGACGCATCCATCTTCGCATCTATGCAAATCTGTGTGACAGATAGGGCAAGTAAAATAAATAAAAAATACGATGCAGAAAGCCTTAACCTGCTCAACAAAAAAACACCCCCGCAACATCGCTCTAACCACATTTTATTTATATGCGAAGGTGTTTTATCTAATACTTCACGACTTCATGCAACTAGGGCATTATATAGTTACATAAGCCCTAATCCTAATTGTTCAAGTTGAGCTGTGCAAGCGCCCTGACCACATCCCTGCGCCTCATCAAACCCGGCTTTGGCGATTGTTTACCCACATCCTTGAACTCCTGCGGATGCCAGTATACATTTGCTCCTTCCGCAGCTGCATTAAGAAAGCTGTCGAACTGCTTATCCGTAAGTGCCTTGTCCGATTTAAGGCAGTCAATCACCTTTGACAGGCGGCTATCCTCACGGGCAATTTCCACAGCTGCCTGATATATTGTTTCCACCCCTATGCCGGAACCGGAAGTCTTGAAACAGCCGCCCGTTTCGTTAGCATCGGACGCGGCAGAAGCCTTGGAATCCCCGGATCGGTATTTCAAATCGATCTGCTGCCTATATCTGCTCAGGAGAATATGCGGTGATGCAGCCATTACTGCAAGCTCTCTCCCCGTGAGCAGCCTGTCCGGCTGAAAGCTATTGTTCTTGTATCCCATCACGAAACCGGCTGATGCAAGCTCCCTTACCGACTCAAAGCAGGGGTCTGTATCATCTATATCCTCAAAGGGCGACATTTCTATCAGCCGGGAAGCAGTAATTACCTTGTAACCGGCCTCAGACAGCAGCCTGAGACTTTTGTCAAGGGCAGATGCCACAGGAGTCTGCATCGACATATTGCAACCATCCTTCTGGAATATAATCTGGCCATTCAATATATCCGGGTCTTCCGTCAGGGCATGCTCAATTAAATCCGTCATCTCCCTGACATCCTGCTCGCAGCTTCCCTTCGTTGGCTTCCAGCCACCTGCATCAAAGCTCGCGGCAAGGTACTGGTAGTTCATGTATCTATACGCATCATAGGATGTATGACCATCAGGAATTTTGTCAATGTAATGCGGCGGGCGGGATAAGCGCATTTTAAAGTCAGTTTCCTTCAAAACCAAGCCGTCCAGCATTTCCAGATCGTCAAGCACTTCCCCCAAGCTTTTGAAGCATACTCTTTTACCGTAAACAAGCTTCATAGGGCCAAAAAGTGTATGACTATATCCGTGGCTGGTCAGCTCGTGGCCTCCCGCTATTATTTCCTTAGCGAGCTGAGGTTGATTCTTAACACCTGCAAGCATGTCCTGCCCGAATTCCGGATAATGGTCGTAGCTGACCCCGCTCCAGCTGAAGTCGCCCTTCACACCAGCTTTGTCCGGGTAATTGTGCTCCGTTGTTCCAATGACATCAAAGGTGCCCTTTGCACCATATTTATTTAGTATGTTAAGTAGCTCCGCTGTAAGGCCTATCTGCTCATCAGGGTCTCTTACCGGCGGATTCGGGAAGGCTGCGCTGGGTCCGTCATCAAATGTCATTGCCACAAAGCGGCCCGAGCTTAGAGGAGCTGTTCTCTCAATCCTCCGCACAGGGCTCAGGCACCTTCCGGCCATGGCTTTCTTGCGAATCTTCCTGTAAGCGTTGATTTTTCGTGCCATATCATAAATAAACACAGTGGCTACACCTCTTCATGCATGTTAATATCCAGCCAGCCTTTCAGCGGCTTCCGACCCAATCCGGCTATTCGCCCACTTTCCATTATACAGGCATAAGCCATCTTGACAAGCGGCCTGGGCAGCTGCCAAAGCTGTCTACTCTTTATGCTTTTTAATATCTGGCTTGCAGGCTCATAAAGCCGCGAAGTCGGTGAGCCCCATACACGGCCCAGACCCAGCCTTAATGCATCCTTTATTTCTGACCTTCCGCTATATTCCCAGAAAGCCTTTCCAATCTCTCTCGTATAATGCCCGTCGCTCCCGGCGCAAAAGGCTTTGCACCTCTTTATGGCTTCTTCCGCCGCCATATTATTAGCCTCAATATTTCTACATAAAGAAGCACGGCTGTTGTATATCTCTATGCCGTCCAGCTCATCCCATAGCGCCGCTTCGTGCTCAATAGCAGCTTTGAAGGGGTGTGCGATAAAAGCCAATGCCCCCTGCTCCCGCGCAGCCGATACTATATCGCGCCAGCGATACCGTCCTGAAGCATCCCTCGGAAGATTGAGTTTTTCAAGTCCTTCTCTTAGAAAATAGACAAGAAGATGGCCCATATCAGTAGAATATTCTGCTCCCGGAATGATCATAATATCCGACCGACCTAATTTCATAGCCTCCTCACTGCCTTCAAAGCTATTGTGATCGGTGATTGAAATGCCCTGCAATCCTGCCCGTAAAGCCGCCTTTATTATATCCTCCACGCTGCTTCGAGAATCAGGAGAATGAGCAGAATGTATATGTAGATCAAATTTCACTTAATCAACCTCCTGCCTTCTTGATTGCCTGTCGTATGTAAGCCAATGAGGGCTTCAGATCCTTTAACTCCAGTACGCCGTCCTTAATCCTCGGATCCAGTAGCTGACCGATGAATTGCAGTAAAAACTTCAATTTGTTTTTCTTCATCCTCATATAACCGGGCAGTGACAGAATATCCTGAAACAAAAATCTCATGCGGGCCCCCTGCTTATATTTGCAGGTGTAGACGGTAGTGTTGTCTGTAGGCTCATGGCGTGGTTCTGCGGCCATGTTGCCGGTGCGTTTGTCGTTTGGCGCCCCGGATATTGTACTACCGATAGTCTCGCCATCCTGTCTTCCTGATGTATCACCATCGGTACGCCCACCGCTTAACTCACCGGTGGCGGCACGGTAAATAGCAAAGGGTATGTCACATCCGGAAATAATAGAAAGGGGCAAGCTTCCCCAAAACCTGGGATTTATTTCCATAAGATAAACCCCTGTCTCCAAGTCCCCCTTAAATTCTACCATAGCAACCCCTCTCCAATTTAATTCCTTTAAGAGACGAATCGCATAATCGACAAGCCTATCATCCCAGATGCTCTCGCAAAAGCAGCTGGGCCCTCCGCTAACCGGATATTCTCTAATCCTCTTATGGCAAAAAATCTCCAGAGGCTCTCCATTCCTGTCAAACACTGCCGATACGCCGAAGCCCTCGCCTTGAATATATTCCTGTACCAAAGGTAGCTCTTGTACAGAATGCATATGGGAATAGGCTTCAATAAAAGCCTCCCGGTCTCTAATTATCTTATAACGTTGTGCAGGCTTCAGCTTCAAAGCCTCGCCTTTTCTATACTTTATAACAACAGGGTATCTTATTCTATTGGATAGCTGCTCAACGCTCTCATTTATTGACAAGGAGGTGGTTTCAGGGCAGGGAATACCAGCTTGTTTTGCAATATCTACAAGCCTCCCTTTGTCATTTGCAATTTCCAGGCTCTCCAGGGAGGGCACAATAAGGTTAACATGCGGCTCAAGAAGCCCTCTATACTCGGATACAGCCAGAAGAGTATCAATGCCCACAGCAACCAACACCGGTTTTTCATCTTCGCCTGTACCCGCATCAGTACACACATCGGTATCCGCAACCCCTTTATACTCGGCTGCCAGATTTATTATGCTATTAATAAACTCAGACTTGTTTTCGGCTGCGCTTGGAAGCAGCCTCTTATCAGAAGTGTACCTCGAATAGAAGCCCAGAATGGACTCCCGATCAACACTATCATATTCTAAGGCAGTTATGTCGATTGCTCTTCTACCCAGCGACCTGACAGCTGCCAACCCCATACGGTAATGAACATCAGTAATAAATGCCCTTTTCAATAGCTTACCCCTTTATTAGCATTACTCCCCCAGCTTTATTTCCAGCTTGTCAAACCAGACCTTTTCAATAAACTGCTCTGAGGAAAAAAACGTCCTTCTGAAAATGGCAAGTTCCTTTGTATTCTTTTTCAACCAGAGCGGAACAGGGACATCAACATCCGCACAAAGCTCTATAAGACATTTCTCAAGCTTTTCTCTGAAGCTGTGATCCTGCTCATTATCCTGTGCGAAGCCTTCCCTTACAAGCTTTCCCTTTAAAAAAATCTTTCCGCTCAGCGTCAAATCACTCACTTAACCTTTCCATCCTATCATTTTCCCAGCTTGTATTCAATAGAATCCACAAGAGCCTTCCAGCTGGCCTCAATGATGTCGGTAGAAACACCAATAGTGGTCCATACCTCTTCCCCATCTGTCGATTCTATTAAAACCCTTACCTTGGCTGCAGTAGCCGAGGTAGAATCCAGCACCCTTACCTTAAAGTCTGTCAGCTTCATTTCATGAATGCTGGGATAAAATCTAGACAGCGCCTTTCTGGCAGCATTGTCAAGTGCATTAACCGGGCCATCGCCTTCAGCAGCCGTTATCTCCTCCTGGTCTCCAACCCTAACCTTAATCATTGCCGATGAATTGCGTTCACTGGCATGAGCCGGTTCGTTGACAATCACCTTAAAATCCCTCAATTCAAAAGAGGGATGATATTTACCCAGAATTTTTCTGACAATCAGCTCGAAGGAGCTTTCGGCGCCCTCATACTGGTATCCTTCATGCTCCATCTCCTTCAATTTCTCAATAATGAGCCTGGCTTCTGGAGAGTCCTTTGTAAGCGAAGGCTCCACCCTTTTAGCCATGCTGATAACCGCGCTCCTGCCGGCCACCTCCGACATGAGAAACGTCCTCTCATTACCCACCAGCTCAGGATTGAACAGCTCATATGCTGAGGTGTTTTTCGCCACCGCATCGGCATGCATCCCAGCCTTGTGCGCAAATGCAGCCTTCCCCACATATGGCGCTCTTTCGTCATGAATAACATTTGAAATCTCGCTGATAGCACGAGCTACAGTAGTCATTTTAAGCATACTCTCTTCAGGTATACAGCTATATCCCATCTTTAGCTGTAGCGTTGGTATAATAGTACACAGGTTCGCATTCCCGCACCTTTCACCAAGCCCATTCATTGTACCCTGTACCTGGCTCGCACCTGCCTGCACCGCCATTATTGTACCGGCTACAGCCATACCTGTGTCATTGTGACAGTGGATACCGATGGGAATATCGAATTCCTCAACCATTTCCCTGGTAATATTATAGATATCCGCCGGCAAAAACCCGCCCTTTGTATCACACAGGCACAGACTGTCGGCACCTGCTTCAGCCGCTGCTCTCAACGTCTCAACCGCATATGCAGGGTCTGAACCGTAGCCGTCAAAGAAGTGCTCCGCATCATATACCACTTCCTTGCCCAAGCTCTTAAAATATCTGATCGTTTCGGATATCATTTTAAGATTCTCATCTGGTGTCGTCTTTAATATATCCGTCACTTGAAAATCCCATGACTTCCCAAATATCACCACCGCATCCGTCCCTGCATGCAACAGCGATTTAACATTGGAATCCTCCTCAACGGGAACACCCACCCTTCTCGTACTACCGAATGCGATAAGCTTTGCATGGCTAAATTCTATCCTTTTTACCCTCTCAAAGAACTCCAAGTCCTTAGGATTAGAACCGGGATTTCCCGCCTCAATATAATCAACGCCAAGAGTATCGAGTCTTTTTACAATTTTCAGCTTATCCTCCACTGTGTAAGAAATACCCTGCGCCTGAGCGCCATCCCTAAGTGTGGAATCCAGTACTACGATTTTTTTCATATGGTCTCCCTCCCATTTGAGGCTTTTCTACCATGGTCGTTGACAACCCTGTTGATTGCATTAATATAAGCCTTAACACTAGCCTCAATCACGTCTGTGCTTACACCTCTGCCCACAAAAATTCTGTCGTCCTTCAAAACCCTGACAGTAGCCTCCCCTAATGCGTCCTTACCCTCAGTAACGCCCTTCAGACTATAATCCTGAAGCTCAAGCTCGAAACCGACCGTTCTTTCGACAGCTTTGAAAGCCGCATTTATAGGGCCATCGCCTGTAGATGCCTCTGTTATCAGTTTTCCGTCCTTATACATGCTTACCATAGCAGTAGCAATAACCTTGTTACCGCTATTGATCTGGAAGCTATCCAGCTTGTAAACCTCCTCAACCTGTGAAAGTTTATCTCCGATTAACGCCTCAATATCCCTATCAAGCACTGTCTTCTTCTTATCCGCCAGCTCCTTGAACTTCTCAAATGCCTTGGTGACCGCTTCCGGCGGCAGATTATATCCCATTTCCTTCAATCTTTCTTCAAAGGCATGCTTTCCTGAAAGCTTACCAAGCACTATTGCGTTTTGAGAAAGCCCGATTGATTCGGGAGTCATTATCTCATAAGTGCTTTTTTCCTCCAACACGCCATGTTGGTGAATGCCCGCCTGATGTGCAAAGGCATTTGCACCCACAACCGCCTTGTTCGGCTGCACATTAATACCTGTCAGTCTGCTGATAAGCTGGCTGGTTCTGTATATTTGCCTGGTGTCTATATTGTGAGTTATCTCGCCATAAAAATCCTTCCTGGTCTGAAGGCCCATAATGATTTCCTCTACAGAGGCATTACCTGCGCGCTCACCCAATCCGTTTATGGTACACTCAATTTGCGTTGCGCCGTTTCTAAGTGCCGCAAGAGAATTTGCTACCGCAAGGCCAAGATCATTGTGGCAATGAACACTTATATCAACTTTATCGATTCCGGCAACGTTTTCCTTAATGCCTCTGATAAGCTGTCCAAATTCCTCCGGAGAGGAGTATCCCACCGTATCCGGAATATTGATAACTGTCGCACCCGCTTTAATGACTCCCTCAATAACCCTGTAAAGAAATTCAATTCGCGTCCTGCTGGCATCCTCCGCAGAGAACTCCACATCCGAGCAATACTTCTTCGCATACTTCACCATGGCAGCCGATCTTTCAAGAACCTGCGTATCTGTCATTTTCAATTTATATTTCATATGAATATCCGAGGTCGCAATGAACGTATGGATCCTGGGACTTTCTGCGTTTTTCACGGCTTCCCATGCCTTATCTATGTCCTTCTCCATCGCCCTGCTAAGGCTTGCAATCGTTGCGCCTCTCACATTTTCAGCAACCGTTTTGACAGCCTGAAAGTCACCGGGAGAGGAAATGGCAAACCCTGCCTCGATAACATCAACCCCAAGCCGCACCAGCTGCCGTGCTATTTCAAGCTTCTCCCGTATATTCAGACTTACTCCGGGGGTCTGCTCCCCATCCCTCAACGTAGTGTCAAAAATTTTAATTCTTGTAGCCATGTGACCACCCTCCCTCAATACCTCCCCCAATCCCCCAAGAGACCGGGGCATCTCATATTTATAAGTATCCGGCGGTATCCTCCCGCCTTTTCTCTATTTTGTACTGCTTCTTTAGCAACCATCCTTGCATTGCTACTCATATAACCATACCCTTTTACTTCTTCAGCCAGCTCATCATCTTTCTGAGCTCCGCACCAACCTTCTCCACCTGATGCTCGGCTTGGCGCTGCCTGGTTGAAAGGAATTCAGCCCTGCCTCCTGCTTTATTCTCAGTAATCCATTTGGAAGCAAATTCGCCATTTTGTATCTCAGTGAGAACCTTCCTCATTTCTTTCCTGGTTTCCTCAGTAATAATTCTCTTGCCCACCATGTAGTCTCCATATTCGGCCGTATCACTGATGGAATACCTCATGTACCCAAGCCCGCCCTGATTAACCAGATCAATAATGAGCTTCAGCTCATGAACGCATTCAAAATACGCACTTTCAGGCTGATACCCGGCTTCTACCAGCGTCTCAAAACCAGCCTTCATCAATTCTGTTACACCGCCGCACAGAACCACCTGCTCCCCAAAAAGATCTGTCTCCGTTTCTTCTCTAAATGTAGTCTCAAGAATGCCCGCTCTGCCTGCACCTATTCCTGATGCATAGGCCAAAGCATAATCCTTGGCTTTACCTGATGCATCTTGGTAAATTGCGATTAGTGAAGGAACTCCCCTTCCCTCGACATACTGGCTTCTAACTGTATGCCCGGGACCCTTTGGAGCGATCATGATTACATCTACATTCTCAGGAGGCTTTATCTGCTTAAAATGAATGTTAAATCCGTGAGCAAACGCAAGAATATCCCCTTCCTTCAGATTAGGCTCTATGATATCACGATACAAATTGGCCTGAACATCATCCTGCGTAAGAATCATAATCAAATCACCGGCTTTTACCGCCTCTACTGTATCCATAACCCTCAAGCCATCACCAGCCGCCTGTTTTCTACTTGCAGAATTCGGCCTCAGGCCAATTACCACATTAACGCCGCTTTCCTTCAGGTTCTGCGCATGGGCATGCCCCTGGCTTCCATATCCGATTATTGCTACTGTCTTGTCCTTTAGTAAATTAAGGCTACAATCACTGTCATAATACATCTTGGCCATTAATCTCACTCCTCATTATTATTATTTGCCTTTATAATCCGATTGCCTCTCTCGATAGCAATGGTACCCGTTCTTACAATTTCCTTAATACCAAACTGCCTGAGCATATCCTCCAAAGCCGCCACCTTATCACCGTCACCGGAAACCTCAATTGTCAGCGTGGTCTTGGATACATCAACAATATTTGCCCTGAATATTCCAACAATCTGAATAATCTCAGTCCTGTTGGAGGCATTGGCAGTTACCTTAATAAGCGTCAATTCCCGGTTAATTGACTCTGATGCATCAAGCCTTTTCAGCTTTATAACATCAACAAGCTTATTCAACTGCTTACTCACCTGTTCGACCGTATGCTCATCACCATCCACGACAATAGTCATTCTTGAAATTTCCGGGTTCTCTGTTATCCCGACAGCAAGGCTGTCAATGTTGAAGCCCCTTCTACTAAACAAGCCCGCAACTCTTGATAGTACACCGGCATGGTTTTCAACCAATACCGATAATGTATGCTTAGCCATTGTCCCCTCTCCTTTCAATTCGCATCTATTCAAGTAACCCTCTATTGAAACACTATGTCACAAAGTCGTCTCCATAGGGTCTACCATGCACTCCAACAGATAGGGCCCATCATTTGCAGCAAGCCGCTCCAGCGCTGCCCTTACCTGTGAATCGGAATCTATCCTCTCTCCCTTAAACCCATAGGCAGCAGCCAACGCAACAAAATTGGGGTTTTTGTCCAAACACACCTGTGAATAACGTCCTCCATGCTTAATGAACTGCAATTCGCGTACCATACCAAGGCGACAGTTGTTGAGCAAAATTATCTTTATGCCAATATTATAATGCTTCATCGTTCCCAGCTCCTGCATGGACATTTGGAAGCTGCCGTCGCCGCTAATCACTGCCACCGGAACCTCGGGCCTGCCAAGCTTTGCCCCAATCGCTGCGGGTAGCCCATAGCCCATTGTTCCGAGACCCCCCGACGTAATAAAGGTTCTCGGCTTTTGTATAATGCAGTTGTTTGCGGCCCATATCTGATTCTGTCCAACCTCTGTGGCAATGATTGCCTCCTGATGAAGAATTCCGGACAAAAGTGGCAGTAAATATTTCGGATTTACATATTGTGAATCCTCTTTATCATCGTTCATTGCCTTAGCATCATCCGGCGAATTCTTTTGCCCCTTACCCTTCTGCTCCGCAACAGTCGCAAGCCATTCGTCACTGTCTTCTGTACCGACAATCTTCAACATTTCTGCTAAAATCAGCTTCAAATCGCCCACCAGCGGAATTGCGGCATTAATGTTCTTACCTATCTCAGCCGGGTCTATGTCAATATGGATAATCCTGGCCTTCTTCGCCAGCACGCTTGCAGCGCCAATCGCTCTGTCCCCGACCCTTGCCCCAAGGATCAGTACAAGGTCTGCATGATGCAGCGCATAATTCGCCGTCCGGCTCCCATGGCTACCAACCATTCCGCAATGCAGCGGATGATTTGACGGAATTGATCCAATCCCCATCAATGTAGTTGCTACGGGGATATTTCGCCTTTGTGCCAGCTCCATCAATTCTTCACTGGCATTAGCGATAATGACACCGCCGCCGGCGCAAATAACCGGCCTTTGTGCTGCCTCCAGCGCCGCAACAGCCTTCTTAATCTGCATTGGGTGTCCCTTGCAGGTCGGCTTGTAACCTTTTATTTCTACGTTTTGGGGATATTTAAAATCGAATGTACTATTCTGAACATCCACCGGAACATCGATAACCACCGGCCCGGGACGCCCGGTTGCCGCGATGTGGAATGCCTCCTTAATTATTCTTGGCAAATCCTCTGCATTCTTCACCAAATAATTATGCTTGCTAAAGGGAGCTGTGGCACCGGTAATATCCGCTTCCTGGAAAGCATCGGTCCCAATCATCCCACTGGGCACCTGCCCTGTGATGGCGATAATCGGTATGCTGTCCATATAGGCATTGGCAATCCCTGTAATCAGGTTTGTTGCCCCCGGTCCGGAAGTGGCGACGCACACCCCCACACGCCCGGTAACACGCGCATATCCATTGGCTGCATGAGCAGCACCCTGCTCGTGCCGTGTCAATATATGCCTGATAGAGCTTCCCAGCAAAGCATCATAAAAAGGAGAGATTGCAGCGCCGGGATAGCCGAATATAATATCGGCTTTTTCCATTTCGAGTGCTTTAACAATTGCCTCTGCTCCGGTCATTATCATAGTACCCCTCCTCACAACATCTATAACTTGAATCCTGAAATAAAAAACCCCTCGTCAACTGCATCACTGCAGGGACGAAGGGATATATCCAACGTGGTACCACCCTGATTCGACAAGCAAATATGCTTATCCTTGGCAAGCACTTATGTACTTGGTTGTAACGTAACCAACGTCATCACCTGGACCATTCTTGATTTCAGTGATGAGGCTCCGGAACGAGCTATACACAAATCCTATGCACCGACTTTCACCACGCATCAGCTCTCTTGAGCAATTAGATTTGTCTTCTTTCCTTCATAGCCTTTAGCCGTAAAAAATTAATTGTATTCTATTGTATCAGCATACACAATCAGTGTCAAGCAAAACTTTTTTGCAATGGGGACGGTTCTCCCACCCCCATTTTCAAGCCTTTACAAATAAGTCACTGTATTTGTAGTGCCTTCAATTTTGCCAAGCCCATACCCGTAGCAAAAGGATTGGTGCATGCAGCCTATAATAAGCGCCCTGAGAAAGTCTCTTTCTTCTTTGTCCAATCCTCTATCCATCGCTTGAATAAACTCTTTTATCCTATCCTCTGCAATCAGCTTAATAGCTTCCCTCGTCCCTGCCAGGTCACCGTCAAGCTTAGTTCTGGCCTGCTTCAGATAAAGCTTCAGCATCCTTTCAAAATCAATACTATTCTTAATAGTGTCAGCCATCACAGCACCTCCTGTATGTGTGGCTATGCCCCACACAACAGTTAGTGTTGCCAAATAGTACCGTTTTATGCTACATCTGAGCCGTATCTGAGAGAACCGTCCCCTCACTTGACAGAACCGTCCCCTGTCTCCCCGGTCTCTTATCTTGTGATAAGCCCATCCTTTACTTTCTCAGCAAGCACAACTGTCGCCGTAATCCATTCGTCGGTTTCATGCTTAAGATGTTTGATGCGGATGGAGTCTCCCGGGTTCTTCGAATTAATGTACTCCCGCAGCTGCATCATTGTATCTATTTCAATGTCGTCAACCTGCCGTATAATGCAGCCTTTACGTATCCCTCCCCTGAACGCCGGACCGCCCTCGTCCACATGCGCCACATACACACCATCCGGAGCTCCGGTTACACCATCTATTTGGGGAATAACGCTTCGGTCATATGCAAACAAGCCGAGGTAGGGCTCTTTACACGCCCCGGTGCTTACCAGCTTTTCAACAACGGGCTTAGAAATATTTATGGGAATTGCAAATCCCATACCCTCGGCGGCAGATACCTTTACTGTATTGATGCCAATTACCTCGCCGCTGGAATTGAGCAGCGGTCCGCCGCTGTTACCCGGATTGATGCTGGCATCCGTCTGTATCAAATCCTCCATGTAATTCGAACCGTTCTGTGTTTCAATACTAATCGTCCTGTTCAATGCGCTGATAATTCCTGAAGTGACAGTCCTTTGAAATTCAAGGCCTAAGGGATTCCCAATTGCAATAGCCGGCTCGCCCACCTCCAGCTTCGTAGCATCTCCCAGTGGAAGCGATGTCAGCCCTGTAAGATTAACCTTGACAGCTGCCAGATCCACCACCGGATCCGCCCACACTACTTCCCCGTCAACATTCCTGCCATCGGCAAATGAAACCACAATCCTATTGCTCTTACCGCCTGCAACATGGTTATTAGTCAATATATATCCATCCGGACTCACAACTACGCCCGAGCCAAAACCAACCTCCGTCTGTCTGTTTTGATCAAAAAGACTGCTCTGCGCAACCCTCTCAACAGTTATCCCAACTACTCCATCTGTTGAAGTCTTAGCGACTCTTTGGGCAACCGATATGATTAACGCCGAATCTCCCATCGGCACGGACTGGCCAACCCCTTGCTGTTGCTCCGCCTGCTGCCACCCCCCCTGCTGTGGCATACCTTGCATCTGCCCTCCCTGCTGCTGCGCATCTTTCTGTGCCTGCATCAAGTCACCCAAGGTTTTTGATCCCTCGCCTGCCTGCATCAAAAGATTACCATTACCATGATTTGTGTCTGTCCCCGGCTGATTAACCAAAACATACTGCCTGGTTGCTGCAAACACCAGCATACCGACTAGCAGCGAGCTAATCAGCGAAATTAATATAGTTTTGCCCGTTCCATTATGATCCTTGTGTTCAAACATAATATCATCCTCATATTCCGTAAATAAACTCAGTAAATATTATTACAATAATATCTGATTACATACGGAAAATAAGAATGACACAAGGGAAACGTCCCCCTATGTCATAAATTTGATTTAATAATTTTTTTGATGCTTTTTTCAAATTTGGGTCTCGGCATCATGACCTGATGCCCACACCCAAGGCACTTCACCCTGAAGTCGGCACCGGTTCTCATAACCTCCCACTGCTTGCTTCCGCAGGGATGGTTCTTCTTGAATTCTATAATATCTCCCAAGCTATATTTATCCGCCATTTACTTCCCTCATTTGAACCGGCGGGCATTATCACCACCGGATTAAGCTTTAATACTTCTTAAGGTAAGAATCAATCTCCCACTTACTGATCCTCATTCTATACTCCCTGCACTCTTCCAATTTGGCTTGGATATACTTTTCAAATATGTGCTTGCCCAATACATCCTCCGCAAAATTGCTCTTGCTCATTTCAAGAATAGCTTCATCCAAGCTGCGCGGCAGCTCTTCAATAGAATTAGCCAGCCTCTCCTCATCACACATGTTGAAAATATTCCCGTTATAAGCCGGCGGTGGCTGAATCCCATTCTCAATTCCATCCAATCCTGCCGTAAGAATCGCAGCCAAAGCAAGGTATGGATTACAGCTGGAATCCGGGCATCTGAGCTCTATTCTGGTAGCCGATCTGCGCGCTGCAGGCACTCTAATCAGCGGACTCCTGTTTCTCGCCGACCAGGTAATGTGAACCGGTGCTTCATATCCGCTCAGCAGTCTTTTATAGGAATTCACCAAAGGATTAGTCAATGCCGTAATAGAGCGTATATTCTTCATCAGCCCTCCGATAAAGCAGTAAGCATCCGTGCTAAGATTCAAAGAATCCTCCTCATCAAAAAAGCAGTTCTCTCCGCCTTTGACAAGAGAAGTATTAATATGCATGCCTGAGCCGGCAATGTTAAATATCGGCTTCGGCATAAACGTAGCATGCAAGCCATGCTTTTGAGCAATTATCTTTACCACAAGCTTAAAGGTTAAAATTGCATCTGCCGCAGCCAGAGCATCCATATATTTAAAGTCTATTTCGTGCTGACCGGGTGCCGTCTCATGATGGGACGTCTCCACCTCAAAACCCATCTCCTCCAACGCAAGGCACATATCCCGTCTGGCGTTCTCCCCAAGATCCACGGGGCCTAAATCAAAGTACCCGGCTTTGTCATGGGTTATGGTAGTGGGGTTACCTTCGCTATCCGTGAGAAAGAGAAAAAACTCACACTCAGGGCCCACATTAAATGCATCAAAGCCCATTTTCTCAGCCTTGGCAATAGCCTTCTTAAGAACATACCTCGGATCTCCCTCGAATGGCTCGTCGTCAGCAGTATAAACATCACAAATCAGCCTGCCCACTTTGCCTCTCTCCGATTCCCAGGGAAAAATCACAAAGGTGTCGATGTCAGGACGCAAATACATATCAGATTCTTCTATCCTGACAAAGCCCTCAATAGAAGAGCCATCAAACATACATTGATTGTCAAGTGCCTTCTCCAACTGCTTTGCTGTAATGGCCACATTCTTTAGCATGCCGAATATATCGGTAAATTGCAGCCTGATAAATCGTACATTCTGTTCCTTCACTATTCTTAGGATATCTTCCTTCTGAAGCTTAGACATCGTACACCTCCATAACTCATTATATACCAAAAAAGCGCCTCAAACATGGGGAAAACCAGTTTCAGTACGCCTTTGTCCTTGCAAAGCAGAGGGGACAGGTCCTGCCCCCTTTTCTGTATTATAGCACACAAACTCGATAATGCAACGCTATATTATTCCTTTTCAAACATATCCTTGCCTACTCCGCAAAGCGGGCAGACCCAATCCTCCGGAATATCCTCAAAGGAAGTACCCGGTGCAATTCCTCCGTCAGGATCGCCGACAGCCGGATCATAAACGTAACCACATGCTGTGCAAACATACCTTTCCATACTTTCCATCTCCTTTTCACAAATATTTACGTCTGATAATATACTATATTACCCATAGATTGCTGGTATAAACGAAAATATCTCACTAAAGGCTTTTGCCCCTACTAAGCCTTACCTTTACCTCTCCCACCAAACACCAATGTCAGCCCTACTAATATCAATACCACCGGCATAGCATAGGGTCTTGTGTTAAAGGACATAATCTTATTCAACGAGGACGAAATAAAAAACAAGAGTGACAGCCCGGTCAATATCCCAATCGGAATCAACAGGCCCTTTTCCCTCGAGCCAAAAACATATAGCTCAAAAAGGCCAAAAGCCACAGCAAAAATGTACAGAGGCCAAGTAAAGCCCCAAAGACCAAAAAATACATTTATTTGAAATGCAATGCCCAGCACCAGTAATATGCCGCCCGGCACAAGCACCCCCGGATTTCCTCTATTGCCTGAAAAATAGCTGGAATGGAACATCAATCCCGGCAAAATAAGAAACAGAGAAGGCCATAGCTTTGAAATAACAGTCCAGATGCTAATATACTGCCACACATTAAAAATATTCAAGCTCTTCAAAAGAAACAGCACACCAAAGATTACCAATATAATACCCAATGTCTTATTTGTCCTGCTCATAATAAATCCTCCTACATTACTGCATATATCGCCAATTACAATCGACCATCATAATTCCTTCTATCCTATTATAATGATTTCTTTAATTAATGTCTGATATCTTAAGGGTCTGATGTGAGTTTGCAGAACAGGAGGATAAGCGCAAGTCGGCTATCCTAAAGAACGGGGTCATCTTGAAAGCACCAGCCATCCTTCTCAAGCTTCCATATGACAAAACGTATCCCCGAGGCAATTAGATCCGCTATTTTCATTACCGTATTCAGTCTGGTATTCTGCAGTATAAGAAAGTCCATGTAACCGCCAAAATTTACAATACCGGTGACATACATATCCCCCACCGGCGGAAGCTCCTTATTAACGCCCGCTCCCGGCCTGACAGGCCCCGAGCCTATTCCCACATAGCCTATATGCTCCATGCTTCCCAGACATGCATCAATAGCAATGACAAAGGGGCTATCACAATCGGACGATATGCATTCCATAATTGTACTCAGATTCTTAGCATGCACCGGACTTTCAAGGGTACCATACACATACACACCTTTATTTTTTATGCCGGTAATTTTGTGGCCGATCAAAGGGCCAAGGCTGTCTCCTGTGGATCGATCCGTCCCGATACACACAAATACCAGCGATCTGCTGCCCTTTTCCAAAGCCCTCTCAATATGCCTATAAAGCACATCCGTAAAACTCTTGAAGGCTGTTACATCACTGACATTAATATATTGCTGTTGCATAATTGATGCTTCGGAAATCATAATATCTCCCTGAAACCTTTTCTATATATTATTTCCAAAGCACATCCCTTTATTACATTTTTTACAGATTTCAGGTAAATATCTTTTTTATACAATTTACTGCATGTTCAGATCTAATTTACTTAGTAACGTCAATTTGATATTATGGTTGGGGGGGTGTTAGTACGAAATCATTAAGTGAGAGCAGGCAGTTTATTGAAGAAATCGTTGATGGGATGTTTGACTGGGTCAGAGTTATTGATACCGATGATAACGTCATTTACATGAACAAGGCCATGTCTGCAAGTCTGGGCACTCATGCCAAAGGCCAAAAGTGTTATGAGGCACTTGGCCGTGTTAGCCCCTGTAGCAACTGCACCTCGCGAAAAACCATCTTGAATGGAAGCTCCTATGAAAAGGAGGAGTACGCATTCGGCAGAGTTTTCTCTGTTATGTCTTCACCCTTGAAAAACAAGGATGGAAAAGTCGTTGCCGTAGTAGAAGTTCTCCGTGATACTACTCACATCAAACAACTGTACAAGGAAATGGAGGAGCAAAATCAAAAACTTATAAACCAAGTTGAAATGGCAAAAGATTTGCAGATGAGCCTGCTACCCGGGTCGCCTAACGATCCTCGTCTGGATTTTTCATTGATATATATGCCCTGCGAATCCTTGGGGGGTGACTTCACCGATATGTTTTATATAGACGATTCCCATCTGGGACTGTACCTGGCAGACGTTTCCGGTCATGGCATTCAGGCAGCCCTCCTGACCATATTTCTTCGCTCCACCCTCAATAAGAAGCTGTTGGATCCGGCAAAGGCGCTTGAGGAGCTCTTCTATGAATTTAACCACAGCAAGCTGAACCAGGAATTATATATAACAATATTCTATTGCATTATTGATCTGGATCAAAAGAAAATGATTTACTGCAATGCGGGGCTAAACGTCGCTCCTGTTGTTTTTAGCGACACAAGATTCGAGCTGCTGAGACTTCCCGGAATTCCTATCAGCAACTGGATGGAAAAGCCCGGATATCTCAACCACACAACGGACCTCCAATCCGGCGATAAGCTGTTCTTATATTCCGATGGCATACTGGAAATGAGAAATGAAAAGGGTGAACAATACGGGGAGGATCGGCTGCTGAAAATTCTACTGCATAATCATTCAAAACCAAAACAAACTCTCCTAAAGATAAAAAAATCGGCCTTTCGCTTTGCAGGAAAGAATAAGGCAAAGGATTTACAGGACGATGTGACGATGGCGCTACTGGAAATAAAGTAAGGAGCAGCTTAAACAAGAACCCCCGACACGACTCTGTCAATCCCGGCGAGATCCTTGCAGCTTCGGATATTGTTGAAGCAACAGTGTATGCTTGTACCATCGCCAGGTCTGTTATCGTCAGAACCGGCTTTCCCGGACATCAGCGCCGCTACAGTCTCAGCCTGATCATAGCCTGTTTCAAATGCCAGCATTCCGCCATCTTTCAGATACTCAGGCGCCCCTCGAATAATCTCCCTGAAAAAGAAAAGCCCGTCATCGCCTCCGTCCAGAGCCTCAATCGGTTCATGGCCTCTGACCTCCCGCTGCAACACCTTTATATCGCCACTGCGGACATAAGGCGGGTTTGAAACAATCACATCAAACCGCTCCTTCGAAGACGGAGCTTTCAAATTTTCGAATAAATTGCTTTGAACAAATAAAATCCTGTCTTCCACGCCATTTAGGCGTGCATTTCTTTTTGCAATTTCCAGGGCATCATCCATTTTCTCAATCGCCACCACAGTACAAGCGGATAAATAATGAGCCAGGCTTATTGCAATGCAGCCCGAGCCGGTGCCTATGTCAAGGATTCTACTATTGCCCCTATTCCTGCAAAAATCAATTACTGTCTCCACCAGCAGTTCGGTTTCCTGTCTGGGAATCAGCACTCCCGGCGCCACTTCAAAGGTAAGGGACATAAACTCCTGCGTCCCTGTCAGATACTGAAGAGGATATCCTAATGTGCGTTTCTTCAGAAGCAGCATGTAATCCCGAAGCAAGCCCTCATCCAATTCCCTGTCTCCATGCGCATAAAGATAGGCTCTGTCACACTTTACAACGTAACAAAGCATTACCCCGGAATCAACTTCCGGGGCATCTATACCCGCTACCTTTAATATTCTTGAGCCCTTTTTAAAAGCCTCCGATAAAGTCATCTTCCCTACGCTCCATTAATTCATCTACTCTGTATGACACAGGGGGACACTCTTCTTTATCCCTACCACTTATCCGACTCATCCTCTACAAGCACATTCTGCATAGCCGCAATAGCAACCTCAATCTGTGAATCATCCGGCTCCCTGGTAGTCAATAGCTGGAAAGCCATCCCAGGAGCGCTGATTATCTTCATAATCAGCCAATCCGTGTGTCTTCCCGCAAAACGGAGTATCTCATATGCAATCCCCGCAACAACAGGGATCATCAGGATTCTTAACAAAGCGTTAATCAGCGGATGATGCCATCCCAGGAAAGAAAAAACAATAATACTCACAATCATAACAAGGAAAAGGAAAGACGTTCCGCAACGGGGGTGCTTTGTAGAATACTTTCTCACATTTTCCACCGTCAGCGCCTCACCGTTTTCGTAACAATATATAGTTTTGTGCTCTGCACCATGATATTGCCACACTCTTTTAATGTCATTGAGCAGAGTAGCTAAATAAACATAACCCAAAAATATCAGAACCCGGATAATCCCCTCAAGTAGGTTATTGAAAACAACTCCGGAGCCTGCTCTGTCTATACGAAAGAGGCTTACCAAAAAATTCGGCAGAAGAATAAAAAGCGCAACACTCAAAGCAAGCGCAAAGATAACGGAAGCATAAATAACAGCATCCTTCCCCTTATCCTTAAATATCCTTTCAATAAATGCATCAACCTTTGAGGGCTTCTGATCGGCCTCATCCTCCAGCTCAACAAAATCAGCTGAATACATCAATGCCTTAACACCAACCACCATCTGTCTGAACAGATTCACACACCCACGTATAAAGGGTACCTTAGTAATAGGTGTTTTTGCAGGCAGAGGTTTCTTGTCAATGACAATCTCTCCATCCGGCTTACGCACCGCTATGGCGATATTTTTAGGTCCCATCATCAACAGGCCTTCAATCAGCGCCTGACCCCCTATTGTTGTTTTCTTCATGGCCGGTCTCCTCTATCTGTTTTTCACACTCTTCTTAAAAAATAAAGGCTGAATAAACATTTCAGCCTTACTTCCCCGAGAGAATTCTATTCCTCTTCGTCTACAATACCATATTTCTTTTTGAATTTTTCCACACGTCCGCCCGTATCGACAAACTTCTGCTTGCCTGTGAAGAACGGGTGGCACTTGGAGCATATTTCAACACGTAAATTCGGCTTCGTAGAACCTGTAGTAAAAGTCT
>CAYOKA010000024.1:0-24087 GCA_964404395.1 uncultured Oscillospiraceae bacterium
AATACTGGGGAGCTTCGGCGCTGATGGAGCTACCTACGGAGATGATGACGAAACGTCCGACGGATCCACAGACGGAGTTGCCGACGAAACTTCCGACGGATCCACAAACGGATCCACAGACGAAGCAACCGATGAATCAGCCGACGAAGCTGCCATGAGAGATACTTCCAAAACCCACGATTTCCCAACCACCCTGTATGAGAACCGTGAAGAGGGCTACAGCTTCATGTATCCCGACACGTGGCGCCTTGAAGATATCTCCTCCGACATTAATTATGACCGCCTTAATCTAGTTGTTCCGGGCCTTTCGGGCGCATTGGAAATAGTATTCCAGGAGAGCGGCATAATAAGCACTGCAAGCTACGACGATATTATAAAAGGTGTCAAGGGCAACTCGATCAACTGCTGGTCAGGCCTGGCTGTAGGCTATCAGCCACCTTTTTTAGGAAAAACATCTAAGCTGCTTTTCTATGATTTCATAGAGGATGGCTCGATTTCAACCATTTACCGTCTCGGCGTGTTTACTGACGATAATGGCAGAAACAGACTTTGTTATAGTGTAGATATTCTAAAGGGTGAAAAGATATACTCCATGTTCATCACCGCCGGAGAGTACAGGACAAGGTCTGGTTATTTTGAAGATAAAAAGACAAATGAAATGATAAATCTGCTAGCCTCCTCCTTTGGTGTTGAGGATACTCTGCAATCACAGGCAAGAGCCCTCACGGGAGAAGCACGCAACAGAAAAGTGGTTTTTGTGGAAAAATACCTGAGGAAGCAGTACAGCCCGTCACTTGAGCTTCTTTCTGTTGAAAAAACTCAGCCTGACGGTACAACAATAGTGCAAGTGGGCAAGACCGCAGCCAGTGGATACTATACCATAAAGCTGGATTATGCCGCCCGGCAGGTAAAGGTTGTGGAGCGTTTATTGGACAGGGATATTTTGCTCAGCGAGATGAATCGCCTAAGGAATCACTACAAGGAACAGGATATGACAATCGCCGGTATTCGCCGCAATGAGGCCGATATGACCATAACTATGGATGTTGTGGACAAGGATAGGCCTACCAGGTTCATACGCAACTATCAGATCAGCATGGATACCTCTGATGGTGAAGTCAAATGGAAGACAACAAGAATCGCCAGTCAACAGGATTACATAAATGAATGCAGATTTTTCCTCGGATCCTTTATTTCCTCTGAAACCGGCGTTTATATTTTCGGGAAGGATGTTTTTAAGGATATTGACAATTACAGTCACAAAGGTCTTGATTACCGCCTGCTGGCATATTATCAAACAATCAACCGGTCAGGCTTCTTTGTGTTATCAATGGATCCTATCACCGGGGTATTTCATCCGGAAAGAAGCTATGTCCCATTGACATATGTCATTGAAAATGTGAAATCCAAGTTTGGTATTAAGACCTCCGATTTTTCTTCCAGCTCATATAGCTTTGACCCCGGGACATTTACTCTGAGTCTGTTTACAAAGGACGGTGCCGGCAATGCCGACACCGTACAGTTTCGCGTATATTATAATCCTGAATATAATGAGATACAGTATAGAGAAATTAATCTCCCATAGCAAGGTATGCATTAATGAAGTTATCCAGGTCACCGTCCATTACTGCATTAACGTCGCCCATTTCATAATTGGTTCTGTGATCCTTCACAAGCGTATATGGACAGAATACATATGACCTGATCTGGCTTCCCCATGCAATATCCATCTGTACACCCTTCAGATCCTCTATTTTCTCCATATTTTCCCGTTCCTTCAGCTCCATTAGCTTTGACTTCAACATTTTCATAGCCGTATCTTTGTTTTGGAACTGAGATCTTTCTGTCTGGCAGGCTGTCACAACCCCCGTGGGAATATGCGTGATGCGTACAGCCGATGAGGTCTTATTTACATGCTGTCCACCCGCACCGCTTGCTCTGTAGGTGTCTATCCGCAGATCATCCGGGTTGATGTCGATCTGTATATCATCATCCAGCTCCGGCATTACCTCCAGCGACGCAAAGGAGGTATGTCTCCTGCCGGAAGAATCAAAGGGTGAAATTCTAACAAGCCTGTGCACACCTATCTCAGAACGCAAATAGCCATAAGCATTTTCGCCTATTATGCTGAATGTAACACTTTTTACACCTGCTTCGTCACCATCCAGATAATCCAGTATCTTTACAGTGTAGTCATGCGCCTCGCCCCAACGGGTATACATGCGCAGAAGCATCTGTACCCAGTCCTGAGCCTCCGTACCGCCCGCCCCGGCGTGGAGAGTCAATATTGCGTTATTCTTGTCGTATGGCTTGTTCAGAAGCGTTTCAAGCCTAAGCTTTTCATAGGTTCGCCTCAACTCATCCAAGCCTTTTCTCACTTCCGGGATGAGATCTGCTTCCTCCTCTTCTATTCCCAGCTCATTGAGAACCTTCAGGTCCTCCAGCTCCGACACAAGCCTTTCATACTGCTCTACTTTTGTCTTAAGTCCCTTTGTTCTTTGCAGCACCTTCTGTGAGTTTTCTATATCATTCCAAAACTCAGGCTCCGCTGCTTTTTGCTCAAGCTCCTCGATCTCGCCCTTTAATTTGGCGACGTCAAAGTGAATCCCCCATTTCGAAGATAGCTTTTTCGAGACTCTCGATTTCCGGTTTAAATTGCTCCAACTCAAGCATCTTTATCAACTCCATTCAAGTTTCAATAATAACAGAAAAGGTAACTATTTTAAAGAGCTAACAAATCTGCTAATCCTCTTCAATGCTTCGGTGATATTTTCAAGGGAATTAGCGTAGGTGGCTCTTATGAAGCCTTCCCCACATTCGCCGAAGGCTGAACCCGGCACCGCAAGCACCCTTTCCTCTATTAGAAGTCTTTCGCAGAATTCATCAGAGCTCAGGCCCGTAGAGCGTATACACGGGAAAACATAAAAGGCTCCTCTTGGTTCAAAGCAGTCCAAGCCCGCTTTTCGGAATCCGTTCACCATTACGCGCCTCCTCCTGTTGTATTCGCGCACCATTTTATCTACCTCCTCATCACCGTTGCTCAAAGCCTCGGAGGCAGCATACTGGGCAGTTGTAGGCGAGCACATAATGGCATACTGATGTATTTTGTTCATTGCCTCAATCAGAATTGGATGTCCGCAAGCGTAGCCGATTCGCCAACCCGTCATTGCAAATGCTTTAGAAAACCCATTGATGAGAATCGTCTTATCCTTTACCTCCGGAAAGCTTGCAAAAGACACATGCTTCTTACCGTATGTAAGCTCAGCATAAATCTCATCAGCAATAATAATCAACTCTCTGTCCTTCACTACATCCACAATCTTTTGGAGGTCATCGCCTGTCATTATTGCCCCTGTTGGATTGTTTGGGAAAGGCAAAATAACTACCTTTGTTCTGGGTGTCAATGCTCTTTCCAATTGCTCAGGCTTCAGTCTGAACTCGTCTTCAGCCCTTAGCTCAATTACAACAGGCCTGGCCCCTGTAAAGGTGGTACAGCCTTTATAAGCCACAAAACTGGGTTCAGGTATGATGACCTCGTCCCCTGGCCCTGCAAGAGCCCTCAAAGCTATATCTATCCCCTCGCTGGCTCCGACTGTCACCATAACCCCTTTTTCCGGGTCATATTCCGCACCATATTTTCTTTTCACATATTTTGCAATCTGTCTTCTTAACTCGACAAAGCCGGGATTTGAAGAATAATGGGTATACCCCCTCTCCAGTGAGTATATACCTGCCTCCCTTATGCTCCAGGGCGTTACAAAATCCGGCTCCCCTATACCAAGAGATATCGCATCCTTCATCTCGTTGAGCAAATCAAAATACTTTCTTATTCCCGACGGAGGCATGTTTTTCACTGTCGGCTTAATCATGCCGGATAGATTCATAGCATCAACGCCTCCCTGTCATCCATTGTTTTTTTCTCGAAAATTACCCCTTCCTCCTTGTATTTTTTTAGTACAAAATGAGTTGAGGTGCTAATCACCGATTCCAGTGGAGCCAGCTTCTCCGCAACAAACAGGGCAACCTCCTTCATTGCTTTGCCTTCAACAATAACTGTTAGGTCGAAGCTGCCGGACATAAGATAGCATGCCTTAACCTGAGGATACCTGTATATGCGTTCGGCTACCTGATCAAAGCCTCGGCCTCTTTGCGGGGTAACTCTGATCTCAATTAGTGCAACAACAGTTTCTTTGTTGGATTTGTCCCAATTTATAAGTGTATTGTAGCCAACTATAACGTTGTCGTCCTCCAGCTTTTTAATCATCCCACGTACTTCATCAACAGTTTTATCCAGCATGAGTGCGATTTCTTCTACGCTTGCCCTGCCGTTCTTCTCCAGAATCTCAAGTATTTCTTCCATAACAGATTCACTCCTTTTCTATAATTAATTATTTTAACCATATATGCTACGCAAATATCTAAAATAAAAAAACTCCTTCAATCCCTGTATAGGGACGAAGAAGTTATCCGCGGTACCACCCTGATTAACGCTATTGCGTTCACTTTACGGGTACATTCATACCCACCTCTGTAACGCGAGGACACGTCAACCTTTATACACAGAGCCGATAATCGCTCCGGTTTCTCAAGGCGATGCTCATAGGCTGCCTTCACCATTGTCGTTTGCCGGATCGCACCCCCTCCGGCTCTCTTTGAAACTAAAATGGATACTCTTCCTAATCATTGCATGAAATATATAATTGAAACAATTATAACAGCACGGTAAAATCAAATCAAGTCTTTAGCAAGATTTTTCAGAAATCCTTCAGTCTAATTCCTCGTTGGACTCTTCGCCGGATTCATCTTCTACACCGGCCATATCCATAAGCTGCGCCTCATATTTGCGCAGAGTGCTTACAATTTCATTCTTCAGCGCTTTGATGTCCTGGCGTATATCAACCAGCTTCTCCTTGTCCTTCTCAATGGTTTCCTCAAGCCGCTTTTTTTCATCAATTGCCTCATTGCGGGCATTCTCCATAACCAACTCAGCCTGCTCCTGAGCTCTGATAAGCACTTCTGATATTTTAGCCCTGTCCTCAGCTACCCGATTTGCATTGCTCAAAAGCACATCGTAGCGTGTTTTAATGTCCTTGTTCTGGTTACGCAGCTGAGTAATCTCATCTTCCTTCTCCTTCAGCTTATCGTCAAATTCCCTTAGAATTTTTTCGATATATGCGTTCACGTTAGCCTTTTTAAAGCCGCCCATAAACGATGTTCCGAAACGCTTCTCTCCGGGCATGAGAATCCCCCTTTTACATAAAATGATTTCTATACTCTATATATTCAATACATTTTCGTAAAATCCTGCTAAGAACAAATCCATACTGCGATTATATATTTTTATCAAGTATCTTTATAAAATCACTCTTAGGTCTGGCACCCACTATTTTATCAACGACTTGACCGCCTTTAAACAGCATAACCGTTGGTATGCTCATGATTCTGAACTTTGACGATAGCTCATTCTCTTCATCGACATTTACCTTGCCAATTACAGCCTTTCCAACGTATTCTTCAGCCAACTCTTCCATGACAGGTGCAACCATTCTGCATGGCCCACACCATGCTGCCCAAAAATCAACCAACACGGGTTTGTCTGATTCATTTACAATTTGTTCAAAATTATTTTTTGTCAATACCGTTACCTTTTTCTCATCCATATAAATACCTCCAGTAAAATTCTATTAGTTAGTACTATTTTACCCAGTAGAATATATATAAAACAAAATTAGTAGTATTCTGCTTTTCCTCTTTTCTATCTATGCAAAACCATAAGCACCAGTTTTCCCTCATCGATTGATACAACATAGCTGTCTATTACTGTCAGCAAATCCCCCGAGTATGTCATCCTCAGGCTACCCTTGAGGTCTAGAATGGTCTTTGCATGTCTGTCTGCCAAATACACTGCACCCTCCGGTGTGATAAATACATCCTGTGCCCGGGTTGCACTTCCAAGAGCGATCGTCTGCCACTCATCGGTCTTGTGGCCAATTTTTCCATAGTGTATTTCTGTCAGTTTCCCGACTTCGTCTGTGGATGCAGCATAGATGAAATCGAAATCATCCACCGTCAAAAGTAGCTCTGCCTTCTTGAATGCCAGATTAGATGTTTTGCTGCTTCGTCCATTCCTTATCCGAATTTTATCACCTACAGGCTGATAAATCAAATAATCCGAATACATTGTTTCACCTATAATCATACCAAGGTCGGCTTTCATGATTAAGCTCAGATTGTCCATAATATCGAATTTATATATCCTCACCCTTGATTCGCTTGTCTGTATCATCGGATACACAATGTTTGTAAGAGGCGAAAGCTGCAAATCTATAACCATGCTCCCCCGGGGCAAATTCGTAATATCCGGGTAGCTCCTGTCCAGCTCAGGAACGATATCAAATGTAGATATACGCACTCGTTCACTCTTTCCCTCGGGCTCCTTTATTGTATAAATCAACATATCTCTGTCGGGCAGCCATTTGTAATAGGAGAATGCCCCACCTGATGGGCTGAGCTTCTTAATAGTCCTTCCACTGTCCATATCAACAATTACCAGTATATCACCCAGCCGATATGCGGCATATAAGCCGTCAAAGGATACCTTGACTTCGCCTGCTCCCTCCGGCAGCTTATAGCTCCTGTCCTTCAAAGTCATTGCATCCATCTCGTACATTGTTGCTTTGAAGGCACCTCTGCCCGGTATATATGCAAAATTTGTATAGGCCAGCACGGCTGTCTGGAGCAGAACCGAAACTAATATCCAACCGTAAAGCTTTTTTAGCTTTTTCAATTGCCCACACCGCCTTCCGCAGTGACAATAAAGGCCGTTGGAACAGTTCGTTCCCCAAGCTTGTCCGAAGGCTTATTGATTACCTTCCCATTGAAATACATGGTCGCCGAGGAACCACCATCAAGATTTGCGGCATTAAACGCTCCATATTTAAGCAGTATATCCTGCACATCCCTCAACGTTGCACCAAGCGATTCCAGCGTTCTGCCGTCAACAACCAAAAGTAGTACTTCCCCCGTTTCCCTTTGCCCAATAGCGGTCCGAGGCGCAATTCCCCATCCTCCGTCGCCCTTGGTTATTGTGGGCTTTCCGTTTACAATAAGCGGGGGGCCAAAGGTGACGCCCTCCTTAATGCCATACTCCTTCAGCTGTGCCATTGAATGCTTGCCAACAATAAGCATGCCATCCTTGGTGAAGGCTACAGTTTCCTGCTTCACACTTTCATCCTTGATCTGATTGTAAACAACCTCGCCATCGTGAACTATAAATCCAAGGGGAGTGCCCCCTGTTCCTGTCCAGCCTCTGTCCAGAAAGCCCCCTGCATTTATTCCGCCTATACCCCCATTGTTTTTTGCAATCTGACTTGTAGTTTGTCCCGATTCCGGTAATCGTGACGAATAGCCTGCAATAACACGTGTGGGATCATGAACCACCATCAGCTTTCCGACAAAGTCTCCACCGTCAATATTGTAAACCTCTATTTTGTTGTTGCGCTTATTACCAATCTCCAGCTTTCGAAGCTGTTCGCCCTGTTCAGTGGGATCCACAGCAAACGAACCCCCCATTAGCTCGACTATAGCCTCGTCGGATAGGAAGAACTCAGCAATATACTGATGGGTCAATGTGTTCATGGATGCGCCAACAATTGTTCTCTTCACCTCATCAAAGGGACCATAGAAAACATAAAAGGGCATGGTTATGCAGGCAAATATAAATTGAAATGTGAAAAAAGCAAGAAGACGCCTGAAGGCTGATTTGGGCTTACGCTTTATTCTCTCCTCAGACATCGGTTTTTTTGTATTCATAGCAACCTCTGACAAACCCCTCTCAAAAAACACCTTTCCCCTGTGTTGACTGTTAACCGTATTTATTTTAAAGCATTAATTTGTTTCGTGCAATGACATTATTTGCAGCGTCATGCAATCTTAATAAATATTTAATTGTTATCTAAGAATAATATGTTATTATAAATAAAACTTTACAATAAAATATTGATTGTAGAGTAGCTTATATGGATAACAATATATGTACACTGTCTACTTGGAGGTAATAATGAAACCTATTGGGCGGATAACAATACCAACAATAATCCCCGAAAGAATAAAAAGGCTTTCCGATATTGCATACAATCTTTGGTGGACCTGGAACTGCGAAGCTGTTGATTTGTTTAAATCTATTGACTCATCCTTATGGGAGAAATCCGGTGCCAACCCGGTAGCTTTTCTTAAAAGAATCGGTAGCAAAAGGCTTGAGCATATGGCCGGCAGCACTGACTTTTTAAAATCATATGATGATATCATCCGAAGCTTTGACGATTATATGAACAATACCGATACCTGGTTCAACAAAACATATCCGGGTCAGGCCAATCAAACGATTGCATATTTTTCTGCCGAGTATGGCCTAAACGAATCATTACCTATTTATTCAGGCGGTCTGGGTGTGCTGTCCGGAGATCACTGTAAATCGGCAAGCGATCTTGGCCTACCCTTTACTGCAGTTGGTTTGTTCTACAGGCAGGGATATTTTAGTCAGGCAATCAGTTCTGATGGCATACAGGAAACCACATACAATACCCTCAATATCAGCGAATTGGCAATAAAGCCGGTTGTTGACGGAAACGATGAAAAGATCCTAATTAGTCTGGATTTACCCGGCAGAGTTGTACATGCTTCCATATGGCTTGTGAAGGTGGGTAGGGTTAACCTTTATTTGCTTGACACAGATTTGTCCATGAACAGTGAAGACGATAGGAACATAACGGCTAGGCTTTATGGAGGCAATGGCGATACCAGGATTCAGCAGGAAATGCTGCTTGGAATTGGCGGTGTCAGGGCGCTGAACGCCCTTGGCATACAGCCGGCGGTTTATCATATGAACGAGGGTCACTCCGCATTCCTGGCTTTTGAGCTAATTAGGAAATGGATGCAGAATGATCACCTTAGTTTTAAGGAAGCTTGCGAAATGGTAAGCTCCTCCTCAATCTTCACCATTCATACTCCCGTACCGGCGGGCATAGATGTGTTCTCACACAATTCCATCGACATGTACTTTTCATCATTCAGAGAAATTTTCGGCATTAGCCGTGAAGAGTTTATGAGCCTCGGCTCTGACGGGAATGATCATTCCGGTTTTAATATGGCCTATCTGGCAATGAAAATGACTTCCGGCAGAAATGGCGTCAGTAAGCTCCATGGGAAAGTTACACGCCGAATGTTCAACAACCTGTGGGCTGGTGTTCCCGAAACAGAAGTTCCCATTACTCACGTTACAAATGGTATACATACGCTGACATGGCTCTCAAAACCGTATAAGGAGGTCTTTGATAAGTATCTGCCCGCCGGTTGGGAAAAGCTCATAGACAACAAGGCGCACCAGGAGGCAATTGATAATATCCCGGATGAGGTGCTCTGGCAGGAGCACATGAAGCTGAAAGAGGATATGTCTGCCTATATTAGAAACAGAATTGCCCTGGCTTCAACCTCCGACCCCTTTACCGGGCAGTGCAGCACGATTAATCCCAACGTGCTTACAATTGGCTTTTCCAGACGCTTTGCCACATATAAGCGTGCCGCGCTGATATTCCGTGATATTAACCGCATTAAAAAGATACTCAATGCGGAAGGCAGACCGGTCCAGATTGTTTTTGCCGGAAAGGCACACCCCGCCGACAAGCCCGCGCAGGATGTCATTAAGTACATTAATGATATTTCTGAGCAGGAGGGCTTTATAGGGAAGGTTTTCCTGCTGGAGAACTATAATATTTCCCTTGCGCGTCGACTGGTTCAAAGTGTTGATGTTTGGCTAAACAACCCCCGTATGCCTTTAGAAGCCAGCGGTACCAGCGGTATGAAGGCAGGCTTGAACGGTGTCATTAATTTGAGCGTACTAGATGGTTGGTGGCGAGAAGGTTATAATGGAACTAATGGCTGGGCTATCGGTTCTAAAGTAGTATATGAAAATGAATACCATCAGGATTATGCCGACAGCGAATCCTTGTATGCTATTCTTGAGGATAGTTTGATTCCTGCATATTACGAGAGAAATGAAAATGATGTTCCAATGAAGTGGGTTAATATAATGAAGGAATCAATTAAGTCTCTGTCAGCCAAATTTAGTACCCACAGGATGCTCAGGGATTATACGACGCAGCTGTATATGCCCTCAATAGAGCACACCAGAAGGATTTTGGGCATTGGATTAAATGATTTTCATTTGGTTGCAGAGCTTGCACAGTGGAGAAAGAAAGTGGAGGACAACTGGCATGGTGTCAATATAAGCTCCGCGGGCCTGCCTGCCAGATTTCCTGCCAATCCGGGAGCGATAGTTGTCCCGGAAGCGGTGGTGAGCCTTGGCATCCTGAGGCCTGAGGATGTGAGCGTGGAATTCTATTACATCTGTCAGGATGGCAGCACAGAATCGTCAATTGGCAAGTATTTACAATTGCAATGTGCTGAGGAAGTAAGTCACGGCACCTTCAGGTATAAAGGCGAGCTCCATTTGACAGACAGCGGAGAATACAGCTATAACTTTTTGATATTGCCCGCTCACCAATTTTTGTCAGACAAATTTGGCTTAAGACTCGTAAAATGGGCTGAAAAATAGTAGAATATAAACAAACGATTGATCGGAGGAATAAATGCTTAAAAGATCCTTTGCGATCCTGCTCACAATATTTTATATAGTCTTTTCTTTTAACATAAGCCTTGCAGACAGGGATCCAAGCGAGGATGTCCGCTCCGGCGCTGATACTGTTGATCGTTCTGTTACCAGTGCAGGCTCTGACGCAGGTGTTGATATCATTATCGGCACTGATACAGCTGCTTCCGTCCTTGAAATCAGCGCGCCCTCTGCCATACTGATTGAGGCTGAGACCGGTCAGATCCTGTACAGTAAAGAAAGCAATTCTCTCCGTCACATTTCTGCTGCCTGCAAAATTATGACGATTCTGGTTGCCATAGAAAACGCCGACCTGAGCTCTAATGTCACGGTTAGCGCCGATTCTGCCGTACCTGAAGGTTCTGCGCTGAATCTTGAAATAGGAGCAAAATATCGGCTGCTCGAGCTGCTGTATGCTACTATGCTTACCTCCGCCAATGACGCAGCCATTGCTATTGCAGAACATGTTTCATCAGGTAAAATCAACAAATTTGTAGATAAAATGAATGAAACAGCGACTAAATTGGGTATGGAAAACACTCACTTTTCCAACCCGACCGGTTTACTGGACATTAGACAATATACCACTGCAGGGGATGTAGCACTGTTAATAAAATATGCGATACAAAATCCCACTTTTAACATGCTTTTCTCGGCAAAATCCAGACCCTGGTATGGTGCGGGAAATTATGCGGATATTATGACGAGCTCAAATCAACTGTTTTGGTCCTATGAGGGTATTGTGGGTGGTAAAGCCGGCTATAACAACAAGGGTCAACAAACCATAGTATCCACTGCCCTGCGAACAAATGCCGAGCTTATTTGCGTTGTCCTTGATGCCCCCGAAAAAACAATGTACGATGATGCCACGGCATTATTTGATTATGGCTTCAACAACTTTTGGAAAAGCACACTGGTAAGAAAGGGCGAACTGTTGAAAACTGCAGAGCTTGATGGAAAACCCATTCGCCTTGTCAGTCAGAGCGATATCATGTATATGCATCCTATTGGCGAGAGCTACATTAAGGAATTCAGCTCTGTAGCAGAACTGTCCTTGCCGCTGAGAACAACAATTCCGGCGGGCACTGCCACATATGTCCTGGATGATGGCACTGAGGTGAATATAAGTCTTTACCCCGAGACCAATATTATTCCGCCGGATGATACAGGCACGAGGATGAAAAAGGATATTGCAGCGAACAGGGATATATTCATACTTATCATTGTATTTGTTGCGGTTGAAGCAATTCTAATACTGTTCAACCTTGGTAAGCTCTTCGGGAAGCTCTATACATATCTAATAAATAGAATCAACCAAAAGAGAAGAATAGACTAAGTTACAGGTATAGAATCTGCAACTTAGCCTAATCATCAGACTAACTATCTCAGTATTCATAGATTATACTTACATTTGCGCTAATCTCTAAAGAGCCAGCCTCTACGGGTGTCTGGTTACTGGATGCTGCTTTCATATCATATACCGCATAATTGCTCAAGGAACTATAGCCACCGCCTTCATTAACTGAGATTGGGGCTATGAGCTCCACTCCCAGTGCTCCGGCAATAGTATTTGCCTTTTTCTTTGCTGCCAAAACTGCATTTCCCAGTGCTTCATTATAGAACTCCTCATAGTTGCTCAGTCCGAAGCTAATATTACTGCTGGTGTTTACTCCGCTTTGTGCTGCGGCATCGATAACAGAGCCGGTCTTTGTCAAATCCCTCACTGTCACATTAACTGAGTTTCTGACAGAATAACCGACTATATTGCTTATTCTTGTATTTTCGTCATAATCGTACTTGGGCTGCATTGAATAGTTTACGGTCTTTATATCCTCTGCCTTTACACCTGAAGCCTTGATAGATGCTATGACCTTATCCATTGCAGTCGCATTTGCATTCTGTGCAACCAAGGCATCCTTATCCTCAGTGATGACCCCCAGATTGATTGTGGCAAAATCAGGAGATGCACTTACCCTGGCCTGTCCGGATACACTTATTGTTCTTTTGTCCTTTGCTTCTTCCTCAGCCTGAGCCGTCATATTACCATACAAGCCGAATGCCATTACCGCAAGTGTAGCAACTGCAAGTAGCAGAGCCACCAGTGTAATCTTGCTCTTAATTGTAAATGTCTGTGTCATGGAAATTCCCTCCTTCGATAAAACTTATTCTCCTTAAATAGACAGGCATCGCTGCATAAAAGTTCCCTTTATATGGGGACGGTTCTCCCATCCTTTATATGGGAACGGTTCTCCCACCCTTGATAAATGACCACTTGCCGCACCGATCCCCCCATCTGGCTTGGACAGTATTATCCGAAATGAGCTCAACTATTTCACACATGCCTGCACACCCATCACACTCCTTGCTTCTGGTGCTGTAGGCTCTTTTCATGGCTTCAAAGCCGGTAAAGCCTGTAGTAAAGCTGTTACCGGCCATGCTGAGCTGCCGTGTGATTAGCGCTGCTCCGTAAGCTCCCATGACTTCGTAATTCTCAGGTATGATTATTTTCATGGACAAGGCTCTTTCAAATGCAGCTACAATCCCCTTATTGGCTGCAACTCCCCCCTGAAAAATAACAGGTTCCATAATTTCCTTTCCCTTGGCCAGATTGCTCAGATAATTTCTCACCAGCGCGTCACAAAGGCCATTGACAATATCCTCATTGCTGTGACCCGACTGTTGCTTATGTATCATGTCCGATTCTGCGAAAACAGCGCATCTGCCTGCTATTCTGACGGGAAAAGACGATTGCAGCGCCAGATCTCCGAACTCCTCAATAGGCACGCCGAGTCTGGCAGCCTGCCTGTCAAGAAAAGAGCCGGTTCCGGCTGCACATACTGTATTCATGGCGAAATCATATACTACACCATTTCTTAGAATAATAATTTTCGAGTCCTGTCCGCCTATTTCAATAATGGTTCTTACATCGGGGATTACAGACTGTGCCGCTATTGCATGGGTTGTTATCTCATTTTTTATAATATCAGCCCCTACAATAACTCCTGCCAGCTCACGTCCGCTTCCGGTGACACCAACTCCTACAATCCTCGGATAGCTCAAATCTGTCGCAATTTCCTTAAGCCCCTGCACCAGAGATTGGATTGGTTGACCACAGGTTCTCTTGTAAAGCTTTAGGCTTATATTTCCTTTACAATCTGTCAATATCAGGTTTGTGCTGACGGAACCTATATCAATTCCAAGATAGTAGCCGTCCGACCTCATACTTTCCGCGCTCCCTTCTTTTTTCAAGCATATCGACAAAGGCCTCCACTCTGGTCATATAACCCGCTTCGCCGGTCATTTCATCAATAATCAGGATCAGAACCGGTATATCCAGTGCTCGCTCAACAGATGGCAAAAGGCTTTTTGCCACAATCTCGGGCATGCATGAGAAAGGGAAAATCTGAATCACTCCATCGTAGCCATTTTGTGCATACATCACCGTATTTCCCACAGTTTCCTGAGCGTGTCCCCCAACCATCGCACCCAGCCATGGTTTTGCTGCTTCCTGGTACCTCAAGTCTCGGGGCAAATGAAGTCCCTTTTTAATTATATGCTCAATTATCCAGTTGCTTATCGTCACCTTCCTGTCAACCTCCACACCCATTCTTCCAAGCCTTTGTTGAATTTCAAAGCTGGCAAACTGTTCAATCCCCGTGTAAATCTCGCCAACAATACCTACTTTGAGAGGGCTTGCCTCAGGCTTTTGCGCAACTGCTCTCAGCTCCTGCTCAGTCTCCTTTAATAGACATGCAATTTCCTTATACCCGTGTTTTTGTATTACAGTCTTTCCAAAACTCCTGTATATTTTGTCAACACAGCCGGGCTCATGTTCGCGAGCTCTTGTTTTAAAGGACAGCATTTCCAGTTCATCTATGCGCTTGGCGAGCATGACAGCACGTCCTATAGCCGATGGCAAATGAACTCGGGACATGTTTCCCGTAACAATTCTCATTATTTCCCCGACAAGCTCACCTATGCCGCCGCTTCCTACCTCAAGTGTAATTACCTCCATTACATATCCCGCTTCTGCAAGTATTTCGCGATGCATCTGAGAATAGTAGCCGAATCTGCAAGGTCCACACCCGCCTGCCATAATTATGGTATCTGCTCCCATTTCGTATGCCTGAATATAATTGCCTATGTTGATTTTTAAGGGAAGGCAGATCATTTCAGTACAATATCTGGCACCCAGCTCTAATGCTTTCCTGTTGCTAAAGGGTGGTATTACATACTCAACGTCCAGATCATCAAGTATTGATTTGACAACGATATATGTGTTCCCCAGGTGTGGGAAGGTTATCTTCATTGTATCTTCTCCAGTGCAGCATATCAGTAAAGGCCTCAAGCCTTGTATTAAAACCGGCTTCACCCGAATGCTCGTCTATTGTCATTGTGATAAAGGGAATTTCGGACTCTTTCCTAATTTTGCGCTCTATAAGGTCATTGACGAAGGAGTCAATTCCGCAGCCAAAGCACGTAACGCATATGATCCCATTCACCTCACCTGTTCGGGCTAAATGCATCACTGCTCCATAGGCAGTCCTGCCATGATACCAGAACATCGGCTTTTCCAATTCGGCTGCATGTCTGTTAATATTCTCACGGGTTACCATTTCAATTGTCTTCACACATATCCCGCGCTTTTCCAGCTTACCAAGCAAATCCATGCTGATATATCTGTCATATATTGTATATGGATGCCCTATCACAGCCACCCAAAGCGCGGGGACGGTTCTCCCAACCAGGGGGACGGTTCTCTCGGTTTTGGCAAAATGTGAATGTGTAGGCAAATCAGACAATTGAGGGGACGACAATTGAGGGGACAGTTCTCGCACTTGCTCATTACTTGGCTTTTCTGAGCTATTGGGAGAACCGTCCCCTCTGAGAATAGGAGAACCGTCCCCTCTGAGAAAACCGTCCCTCTGGGAGAACCGCCCCCCTCGGAGGAACCGTCCCCCGTCCTCTAGCTGCAAGCGGGTTAATGCGCCCTTATAAGCAGCTAAGGCATCGCGCTTGCTTGCGCCGATTGTCGCCGCCATCCGGACAGCTGCTTTCACACCATCTTTCTCGGACCTTCTCATATTCACCTCAGTATCAATCAATTTAGGCACGCCCTTTATTGTGTGCCTGATCACATCAGGAAGCCCCCCAAATTCGGGGCAGACATATTCACCCTTTGAAATGCTTGTGAATCTTGGCACAAGAATATAATCAACCCGATCCATGATATTGATTACATGTCCGAAAAAGAGCTTCACGGGCAGACATGCCTCATCTACACAAGCCTTTACCCCATCGTTTAGAATTCGCTTATTCGTCAGCTCGGATACGATAATTTCCGCTCCCAATTCAGTAAAAAAGGTCTCCCAAAACCTATTGAATTTATAATAAAACATGCCCCTGGGAATTCCGATTTTCACACACAACTGCCCAACACCTCGCCTTCCATATTATTGACATATCGGTGCAGAATATGCAAAAAACCGCATCCTCTTACAGATGCGGCTTTATAATAGCTTTTATTTAAGTAGATTAGCCTGTTCTTAAGCCTTTCCGTCACAGCCGAGAACATTGATAATCTTGTTCTTAACAAGATCCTTTATGGCTTCTCTTGCCGGTTTGAGATACTGTCTTGGGTCAAAGTGCTCAGGATGCTGAGCAAAGTATTCTCTTATGGTAGCTGTCATTGCCAGTCTTAAGTCTGAATCAATATTGATCTTACAAACAGCAGACTTTGCAGCCTGTCTCAGCATTGGCTCCGGCACTCCTCTTGCTCCGGGCATGTTACCGCCGTATTGGTTAATCTTATCAACCAACTCAGGGATAACTGACGAAGCACCGTGAAGAACGATTGGGAAACCGGGAAGCTTTCTGGTGATTTCTTCGAGTATATCAAATCTAAGCACCGGCTCGCCCTTAAACTTGAATGCGCCGTGGCTTGTCCCTATTGCGATAGCCAATGAATCGACGCCTGTCTTTGCAACAAACTCTTCAACCTCTTCCGGCCTTGTGTAGGAGGAATCCTCCTCAGATACATTGACATCATCCTCAACACCTGCGAGTCTGCCAAGTTCACCTTCAACCACGACGCCATGAGCGTGCGCATATTCAACGACCTGCTTAGTAAGCTTGATGTTGTCCTCGAAGGAATGATGTGAGCCATCAATCATTACCGATGTAAATCCACCGTCTATACAGGATTTGCACAGTTCAAAGGTATCGCCATGATCCAGATGCAGGCATATTGGCAGCCCAGTCTCCGCTATAGCAGCTTCAACCAGCTTCATCAGATATGTGTGGTTGGCATATTTTCTGGCACCGGATGAAACCTGAAGTATCAAGGGAGCGTTGACCTCTTTAGCAGCCTCTGTAATACCCTGAACGATTTCCATGTTGTTAACATTAAAGGCACCTATAGCATAGCCGCCCTCATATGCTTTTTTAAACATTTCTGTTGATGTTACTAATGGCATAAAAACAACTCCTTTTATTCTAATATTATTTTGCAAAACATTGATTGATTATGTATTGTTATAAATTTATCATATTAATTCTACCAGATTTGAATGCAAAATCAAGTTATTAGGCAAAATACTATTTATAAATTTGTCAAATTTTTAGCATATTTTGTCCGCATCAATTGCAATTTAGGACATCTTATGATATATTTTACTTTGATTTAATTCAGGAGGTATTACTATATGAGTGAACTAAAAGGTGCAGCAATTTTTGGTCAGTCCGGAGGTCCAACCTCAGTAATAAACGCCAGTGCCGCAGGCGTATTTCAAGAAGCATTGGCTCAGGGAGCCATCACTGCGGTATACGGTGCCGCTCACGGTATTAAAGGCATCCTTAACGAAAACTTCTATGATATGAGCAAGGAAGATCCCTATGAGATGGAGCTTTTAAAGACAACTCCCTCTTCAGCTCTTGGTTCTGTCCGTTACAAGCTGAAAAGTGTCGAAGAGGATGATACCGATTACAAGAGACTTCTACAAGTCTTTAAGAAGTACGACATCAGGTATTTTTTCTATAATGGTGGCAATGACTCCATGGATACCTGCAACAAAATCAGCAAGTATATGCAGGAATCCGGCTATGAGTGCCGAGTAATGGGAGTGCCGAAGACAATTGATAATGACCTTTGGGGAACAGACCACTGCCCCGGGTACGGAAGTGCCGCAAAATACATTGCCACTTCAACGATGGAAGTTTATCATGATGCAAGGGTTTACGATACGGGTATGATTACAGTTCTTGAGATCATGGGCAGAAATGCCGGCTGGCTCACAGCTTCCGCCGCTCTTGCTTCCTATGCAGGTTTCGGCCCCGATTTAATTTATCTGCCGGAAATCCCCTTCGATATGGACAAGTTTATCGAAGAGACTACTGCTATCTATGAGAAGAATAATAAGGTTATTGTCGCGGTTTCAGAAGGCATCAGGGATAAGGACGGCACATACATTTCTGAATACGGTTCGGATCTTGCACAGAGCAAGGATGCGTTCGGCCATGCACAGTTGGGCGGACTTGCCTCAACACTGGCTAATATCCTGAAAGAAAAGACCGGTGCCAAGGTGCGCGGTATCGAGTTTAGCCTGTTGCAAAGATGCGCTGCTCATGTAGGTTCTTTGACAGATGTCAATGAAGCATACCTGGCCGGGCAAATGGCTGTCAGATTCGCAGTGGAAGGCAAGACTGACTATATGGTTGGCTTCGAAAGAGCTGCGGGATCGGACTATAAATGTAATATTAAGCTGATTAACTTAACGGATGTTGCAAACACCGAGAAGAAAATTCCCCGCGAGTGGATTAACGAAGCAGGTAATGGTTTGAAACAGGAGTTTATTGATTACGCACTTCCGCTTATACAGGGTGTGTCCACTCCTCCGTTGGAAAATGGACTTCCGAGATTTGCAAAGCTAAGGAAGGTTCTGGCAACCAAGTAAAACAATCATTAAGTTGCGACTATGCGTGGCGCAGATTCAAAAACGCTCCCACCTACCAGGGCGAGAGCGTTTTTTGTTTGATTGATAATTTCCCCTGTTTTGATTTGGAATAGGTAAGCTTCAGGAACAGCCTGCAAGCATAACGCCCAGTAATACTGCAAGAACATTTGAGACGACACCGGTAATAATAAGTGACTTACCCAGTTCATCCTCACTTCTTGCGATATAAATACATCCCAGTATAATACCAACCAATGGGAAAATTACAGACACAACATACATCCAGCATCCACCATTGTCAGAGTGCGTAGCTCTAAAATCCGCACCCTCGGTATAGACAGACAATCTTCCGCCACAGCTTTCACAGTTTTCTGTCTTTGAAGAATATACATATCCACATTTAGGACAAATTTTCTTATATATATCAGCCATGCCTAATGATGTTTTGCATTTCCAGCAATCTGTCCTGCTATCGCCATTCAATTCATTGCATTTCAGACAAGTCTTTATTTTGACACCCTCCTAATTACCATACTTCCCTTCCTTGATGTCTCCCGTCCCACTGTGCTCTCCTACCGCTCTATACCGGTCTTTTTTGCAACAGAATACCCAAAGAAGCCAAGCTCTTCGCCAAGGGACCAATACTTCCCATGAGAAAAGCAAATCAAGCCTGCCTTCTCAAGCTCCAGCTTGCCCTTTTCGTTCATCAGCGCTTCCTCCGCCTGCACAGCTACGATCTTTGAAATGAAAACATCATGACTGCCCAGGTCGAGCCTTTTCTCAACAACGCATTCCAAAGAAACAGGGCTCTCCTTTATTATGGGCACATCAATGGCAGAAGCCTTCTGTGGGGTCAATCCTGTCAATGCGAATTTGTCCGTATCCCTTCCCGATTTTACTCCGCACAGATCCGTAGCACGAACCAGCTTCTCCGTGGTTAGATTCACAGCAAACTGGCCCTTCTGTTTTATCAGTTCATAGGAATACCTTTCCTTCCGTACTGAAATAGACAGCATGGGCGGTTCTGAATTTACCGTTCCTGCCCAGGCCAAAGTTATTATATTCGCCTTTCCCTCAGAATCCGCACATGTGACCATGACAACAGGTACAGGATTCAGCATTGTAGACGGTTTCCAAACTTGTTTAGACATATTTTCCCTCCGGTTTATCTATAAATCTTGTGAGGCCCCTGCCATACTTACTTAAAGCTCAGGCCTTAGTCTTGAGCCTCGCCTATATGTTCTAATCCTATCATTTTATCTCACACTTATCTTCTAATATCATGATTTTGCTTACCTTCTAATCTTATGCTTTTGCCCCAAATTTTGATCTTATAGGCTAATCATATGCCTTAGAATCACAATTTAAACCTCTGACTTCCGACTTCGGATCTCTGGCTTCCGGCTTCCGGCTTCCGGCTTCCGGATCCAGGCCTCCGGCTTCCGACTAGGCCTCAAGCTCTTGATACTTATTCTCCGCTACTGCATACAGCAACAGCAAAGACAATGCTCCCAAAACAACAGCTGCTACGCCTATGCCCAAAAACACAAGTGCCATTGGCAGTTTAAACCCTATCATAACAAAAGCCACGATAGCCAGTATCAACAACACAAGCATCGATAACAGCATGCCAATGCCTCCGTTCATATTCTGTTTCATCGCTTCCTGTTCACTGCTCCATACTAACTTTGGATGGAAAATATCCAACGCCAAGCTCAACGCATTCATGGGCACTGAACCAAGCAAGCCTATCACAGTAGCACCGAGTACCCAGAATACCGGCAACTTAAAAAATATGAGTATAATTAATGCTGTAATAATTACTCCAAGTGATGAAACAATAATGCTGACAAGTAGCTTTGCATTCGCCTGTTGGCGCCCAGTAACAGGAATCATTTTTGTTATCCACAAGGTTTTGCCCTCTCTTGATAAAGCTGTAGAGGCTACCATGTTCATACCCGATGTAAACAGCATAAGTCCAAGACCCCCCAGCAATACGTAGGGCAATGTTTCCGGCCCATTAATCTGGTCGAATATCTGCCCAAATTCCGGCTCGCTCCCCTGCATAACCAACACAAAAACAAAAATTATGGGGCCGAAAAGCGTTCCGACAAATCCATTCAACAAATAAAGTGGGGTTCTGACCAAGAGCTTCCAATCCCGTTTCATCATTGCAACCACAGGATTAGATGCTTTGCCGTAGCTTTTTTGCTTCTGCAAATCCGTCAGGGTCCTTCTCTTCCTGCTAACCTCAGGCCCGGCCAGGAGTGATTTATAGAAAACACGGTTTGACAGCATCATCAGCAGTGCAAGAAACAGCGCACAAGCAAGCAGGAAAAGCAGCAGATACCCTATACCCGCCAGTCCTCCATCTGTAAGCCCCTCTGTAGCCCATCTAATAGGTGGAAATCTCTCTCCGATCATATCAGCCAGGCCTCTTTGACCAATAAAGAAGCTCTCCATTTCCTCGGGATTGTCAGGCATCTTTTGCATATAGGTGCTAAGCCCTAATGAAAGAGCAACCCCAATTATTCCGCCCGCAATCGTAAGGAAATCCTTATATCTTCTAAGGTTAACAAAGCGCATTAGCAACATCACAAATATTGAGGCTATAGTCAGGGGTATAATGGGGACAGTCAGCATTAGTATCAGGCTTTTTATCCAGTATAAAATCCCCTGTCCTGTTCCGGCACCATAAATAATGATGGGCGGAAGCATAATTGGCACTGATGTGAGGTACTCATTTATCATAACAACAATAAACTTGCCGCCAATAACCTCATAGGGCTTCAGAGGCAGCGGCACAAAGGATTCCAAGTCATTAGAAAAGTAGAATGTCCCCATCACATAAAATAGTCCAAAAAATAGAATAATCGATAGGGAAATCATAATGGACAAAGTCAATACCATATCCGGCTGTCCTATAGTAAGGCCTGCAGTGAAAAGTGACAGCATCATTGTAGTGTAGAGTACCAGAAGCGGCGCAAATGACAGGACTATAACCGCAGCGATTAGTATAGGCTCCCACCGCTTTTTCTTTTCTCTGGTAAATCGATATTTTAGAGCAGAAATTCCATAATTTACATTCAGCTGCATTTTAACAAAAGCTGCAAAAGGCTTCATTTTTCAGTCAACTCCAGGAAAATATTCTCAAGTGATTCCTTAATGTCACCATGCCTGAGCTCATCCATAGTTCCTATGGCAATCAGTCTTCCCTTGTGTATGATGCCGACCCTGTCACAAAGCTTCTCGGCTACTTCTAATACATGGGTTGAAAAGAAGACTGTATTCCCCTTATCGCAGTGCTCTCGCATTTGGTTCTTAAGTATATGTGATGATTTTGGATCCAGACCCACCATAGGTTCATCCAGTATCCATACATCAGGATTGTGTATCAGCGCGCCCGTCAGTGCGATTTTTTGCTTCATGCCGTGAGAATAGCTTTTTATAAGATCCGGCGCAGCATCCTCCAGCTCAAACATGCTTAGATAATTCTCAATCCTTTCTCGGCGAACATCAGTAGGTACCCCGTAAATATCAGCCATGAAATTGAGGTACTCTGTTCCTGTCAACCGGTCATACAATAGCGGATTATCGGGAACATAGCCTATCATCCTTTTTGCTTGAATGGATTGCTTCATGATATCAATGCCATTGATCAGAACACTTCCCTTATTAGGATTTAGCAGTCCCACAATCACCTTTATAGTTGTTGTCTTACCCGCACCGTTAGGACCAATGAAACCGAAAATTTCTCCCTTTTTCACTTCCAGGCTCAAATCGTCAACCGCCTTAATGGCACCGTTATTGTAGCTTTTTGTTACATTCCTGATGTCTATCATTTATATCCCTCCAACCGTTGAAACCATCAATCAAGCACAAGATAAGCAGCTCCGTCTATTCTCGTGGTTTTCTCACTATCAATATTGATTGAGCTTATTTCATACTCATCTGTTATTACATTCGCAGCAAGCCCCATATATGAGCTTAGAACGTCTCCCAGGCCTATACTGTGCTCCACATTCTTGCCCAGGATCTCAATAATCCCGGGGATCTTCCCTATGTTCTTGATGGTTCCCTTCTGCTTGATTAGCTGCTTCATAAAATTAAGCTGGTTCTTTTTCCTGCCTATATCGCCAACCTCAAAATAGGTCCCATCCTCCCTGTTGCCCTGCCTAAATCTGACGAAGCCCTCCGCATTGAATCCATCAAGGCGCTGCATCCCTTTTTGTATATCTATCACAAGATCCTGAGTCGGGTCTTCATAATCCATTCTGTATGGGACATAAATATCAATACCACCCAAATGATCCACCAATTGTCTAAACCCTCTCACGTTTATCATGATATAATCCTCCAGCTCCAGGCTGAACTTTTCTTCAAGGACCTCAGCCAGGAAGCTTATAGATCCATTATCGAATTTGCCGCTGTACTCTATCATTGTTCCGATTTTATGGGTTGAGTTGATTTTATGAATACCCGGCGTATACAGTATGCCCCTTGTACCCATCTTTGACAATATATCTTCATTGTACTCGATATAAGTGTCTCTGGGAATCATGATGAGCTTTACCGCTTTATTGTTTTTGTCTATACTGACAATCCCTATGGTATCATAAAGATTATCCACCTTGTCCTTTCCAAGGATGAGGATGTTTTTAGAGCCTTCCTTTGCAATCTCCTGAGAATATGGCTTCCCTACAGTAAGGGTCTTCGGGACTTCCTCCGGTTCGGGTAAAGGGTCATCTACTACCTGCAGCGGCTGCGAGGGTTTGCTTTTCTCCGCTTTTTTCGCCTTATCAGGCTGCTGCTCCTCAATTTGTTGGGAATCCTCATTAGCAAACAACCCTGCACCACTGGCGACGGACAGGAGTATAATTCCCAATATTGCAAAAACGCAAATCCATATTAGTATAACTTTGTTATTAGCTATCCAAATTTTCACCCTAAGTATCTCCTAAATTCCACTTTTTTTACTATAGTGGTTTTTGCCAAATAATTACGTATACCATTATATTATAATTATAATTTTCTTACTATACAAATAATAAATGTTTAAAAATTTCTTGCAGCAGCCCTGCCTTCGATTTTAGCCGGCAGTGCTACTATAAATGCTGTCAAAGTCAAAAACTTTATCAAAAAAAAGTTGTGCCAAGGTTTGACCCCACTGACACAACTTTTGAACCTCAATATTAACTACTCATTAGCGCTAGTCCTCAGGATAATTTTCTCTCGGTGCATAATGTGTATGGAGCAATTCGTGAGCCTTATGGATTCCCGGATGTTCAAAGAACTCATAATAGATTAGCAAACAAGCTTAATAGAAATCGCTGTGAATGCTATGTATCTTTTTGTAATTTTATACAGTATTGTTATTTTTGTCGTATTATGTAGATTAATGAAGAATCTTTTCTCTGTCAATAACTTTAGAAAATGTCACCCCTAGAGTGCCTTAATTATCGCGACAAA
>CAYOKA010000025.1:0-24071 GCA_964404395.1 uncultured Oscillospiraceae bacterium
CAAGAGCATTCCGATCGTATACAAATGAGGCGTGAAGTAATAGCGATTACCTGGCCTGCTTTTATCGAGCTTGTTATGTCGACCTTGTTCGGAATGGTAGACATGATCATGGTCGGGCAATTAAGTGCAGCGGCCATAGCTGCGGTGGGTCTCACCAATCAGCCATTCTTTCTTTTGCTTTCCGTGTTTGCAGCCGTTAATGTCGGGACAACGACACTTGTAGCCTGGCATATTGGCGCCGGCAATGTAGAAAAGGCCAAGGCTGTCACAAGACAGATTCTTATTGTAAATATGTCCCTTGGCATTATCATGAGTGCCTTTGGAGTATTTACTGCAAAGTATATAGTAATGTTCATGGGCGCACAAGCAGACACAATAAAGGATGCAACGGCATATTTCCAGATCGTATCTGCCGGGCTGGGTTTTCAGGCTGTTACCATGGGTGTGACGGCATCATTAAGAGGAGCCGGAGAAACAAAGATTCCAATGCTCTATAATATAGGCAGTAATCTGTTAAATGTTTTTGGCAACTATGTGCTCATATATGGGAAGCTTGGTTTCCCAAAATTGGGAGTAGGAGGAGCTGCTCTTTCAACTACAATTTCGAGGATAATTGCATGCATGGTCGCATTATATATTGTTTACATCTCAAAAATTTCTGTTATCTCGCTTCGTAAAATAAAAGAAAAGTATCGCTTTGATTGGGGTATTATCAAAAAAGTGTTTTCCATTGGTCTGCCGGCAGCATTTGAACAGTTTGTGATACATGCAGGTCTCATTTTATTTGCACGCACCGTTTCCAGTCTTGGCACCCAAGGCTATGCTGCCCACCAAATCGGCCTTAATATAAACGGCTTGGTATTCGCACCAAGCATGGCCTTTGGCGTTGCCGCCACCACATTGGTTGGCCAAAGCCTGGGGGCAGACGATGAGGAAAAAGCACAGAAATATGCGGATATTGTACACCGTCTTGCCGTCATAGTTGCTTGCTCCGTAGGTCTTTTGCTAATTTTCTTTTCACATCCGATTGCACGCTTATATACCAAGGATCTGGCAGTAGCCGCTATGGCAGGTACCGTATTGAAGATTATGTCCCTTGCCCAGCCTTCATTGTCCACACAGCTTTCTTTGTCAGGCGCCTTGAGAGGTGCAGGTGATACCATGTATCCTTTATATGCATCTATTTTTGGAATATGGGTCTTTCGTGTTTTTGTTGCATATCTTTTTGTAAACATATTCGGGTGGGGCCTTATCGGAGCATGGGTAGCTTTAGTGCTTGACCAGACGACCAGAGCCATAATCGTATATGCCCGCTACCGTTCCGGCAAATGGAAGCATATGAAATCCCACTCAATGAAAACAAAGAGTACGAAAGTCTGTTCATAACTATATTTGCTTTTTCTATAAGACTTTTGCCCTATATATTGTACACTCTGGGTCTAACCTCATTGTCTTCTATTTCGATAATACCATAGGATTCATCCGAATCCTCACGGGGATCACTTGTACTACCCGGATTTAGCAAAAAGCATTTACCTTTTTCAACAATTTCAGGGCAGTGGGTATGTCCGAACAATACCATGTCGGCATGCAACTCCTCCGCCTTTTTGAACAGCTTGTTATAATCCCACTTTACCGAGTATCTGTGACCATGTGTTATGAATATTTTCTTACCACTCACATCAAGCAATTTCTCTGCCGGGACATCTTCAATCATAAAATCACTATTGCCATAAATATATTCAATCGGAATATCGGGAAATAAACTTGAAAGCTTCTGAGCATCCCTAAAATAGTCACCGAGATGAATAATTAAGTCCACGTCTCTATTTGATTTTATAGCTTCTTCAGCCTTATATGTGTCTCCATGTGTATCACTTAAAACCAATATTTTCATTTAAAAAGCAACCCCCGTCGATATCTGTTATTACATAATGTATTCAATCTGATTCTTGCCACACTTATTATATTTCGGCCTGCTTGCGCCATTCGTGCTCAAACATTTCAGCCAACTCTCTCAGGGCATTCCCTCGGTGGCTCAGCCTGTTTTTCAGCTCTGAATCCATCTGAGCCAGAGTGAGTCCGTGTTCAGGTATATAAAACAGTGGATCATAGCCAAAACCATAGTCGCCCTGCGGATTAAATGCAATTATTCCTTCGCATGTACCTCTTGCCATCATGCTTCTTCCATCAGGAAAAACAACAGCTATAGCACATACGAATCTGGCAGTTCTTTTGTCTGCAGCTACTCCTGATAGAGCATTAAGCAGCTTCTTGTTTTTGTCTTCATCAGTTGCTCCCTCGCCTGCATACCTTGCGGAATGTACACCGGGTGCTCCGTCCAAATAGTCGACCTCCAGCCCGGAGTCATCGGCTAGCACTGTTTCTCCTGTAAGCCTCCACACACCCATCGCCTTTACCAGAGCATTCTCATCAAAGGTGCTGCCTGTTTCTTCTATAGTTTCTTTTACCCCGACCTGTGCCATAGGAACAATATCATAGGGAAACTGTGCCAGTATTTGCGCTATTTCTTCAAGTTTACCCTTATTCTTTGTCGCTGCAATCAGCCTTAGTCTCTTTGACCCATTGGCAATAGCTGACCCATTAAAACCCCGTTTTTCAACTTCATAGTTCTCCAACACAAAGCATCCTTTTCTCATTAATATCTTTTTTAGCCTTTTCTATCTATCCATTACATCATTTATGGTGGCGGGGATCGCCAATCCTGCCGACATATCCGTTCCTTCGGGCAACTCAACATTACGTCCATTTACCATAATCCTTATAGCCCTGATGCCATCACACTGACGCAAAGTATATGCAAGCTGTTTCAAAATCCCTTCCTCCCGAGAGTTACCGCCATAGTTTAAAAAATTCTCACTAAAATCCAGTGTAATAACGCCGTTTAAAATACTACTGTCCAGTAAATAGACATCCTCAGGTATTTCGCTATACAAACCCCCGCCCGTCTTTGTGGACAAAAGCAGCTCCAGCAGTGCTTCCGGCAGGTCATCAGCCTCTGCCGAATTTTCTACAGATACGGGAACCTGGTATATATAAGCTGCATTGGCCTGCTTTAGAAAAAATATATCAACCTTCTGTGTCCCCATTGGCATTTGGATATCCCTGTTGATCATAACTTCTTCTCTTCCCAGGTCATAGGTCAGATCCGTTCCATACTTCAAAATGCCCTGTGGATATCCATTAACCAGTATCCTCACTCTTTCTATGGTTTCAAAGCCTGTGAGCGTATATACGATTGAAGCAACAATGTTTCTCTCTGAAACCGCACTGTCATAATCGAGTAAATGCCTGCTAAAGTCAATCACAGCAATACCGTCTCTCACATCAATACCCAGTATTTCGGTATCCTGAGGTATTACCGGATAGATACCATAGTAGGCTACTTCCTCCCTGGCTAATGCACTGTCAATGGTAAGGCTGACATTAGCTCTTGCAATACCGGGCTGTGGCTGTATCCATCTGGTCATCGGTACAATGAAACCATCTGCATCCTGGTAATACGCAGTAACAGGACGTCTCGGTTCCGAATAAAGCAAACTGCTGCTTGCATTGCTTTGAGCAGCCAATACTGCCGATTCGTTAACACCGGTCTCGATCCTATCGCCTATTAGCTCCAGGGTATCCTGCGCATATCCTGTCCTCTCAATCAGAATCCCATCACCTGCCGTCCCATTTCCTGCTGTCTCAACACTGGCCGCCCCATCACCAGCCGTCCCCTCATTCTGAACATCACCATTGCCCGAAGTTGTTGCATAATCGTCTTCCGCAATGCTTGCATGAATACTGTCATCAATCACGACCATTTTCTGACCATCGGTAATCGCAGACGGATCATCCCTGGACTTGCCTAAAAAAGGCAAGTTACAGCTTGCAAGCATAATCATAGGTACAACGAGAAAAATAATAACAAACCTTCTCATATCGTCCTCCATATTGAAACTTCTTAATCACCTAAATTATGGACAACTTTATCAGGCTTTAGTATTTCCCGTGGTCCTTATTATTTCCCGATAGACTTTGTTCCCCGAAAATATCCTTCGCCAATATTTAATTATCAAATTAATCCGCTTTTTCACCTGTGTAAAAAATCATATTAACAATGTTACCATATCCATAAGGCAAAAAAAATCAGTAGAATTCATAAATTCTACCGTGAGTTTTTATAAATAATTATATATATCTACACTTTCCGCCGTTTCTTCCTCTCCATTATCTTCTCGTCCTTCTCTCTACTTCACCTTTGACCGGGCTTGCACCACTGAATCACATAAAGCCTGGGCAGCACTCTGCCTGAATGTTTCCTCTTGAAGCTTGGCTCTGTCGGAACTATTCGTTATAAAAGCAATTTCCGCAATGGCTGCCGGCATTACCGTTTCTCTAAGTACAATTAAGTCCGGCCTTGACCTGAGCCCCCTGTCGGTTGCTTCCAAAGCAGAAAGCAGATTTTTTTGTATAATATCAGAGAACTCCTTCCCTGTAAAACCACTTTTTTCAGAAGGGCAATACAGCGTCATAGTACCATCAGTTTTTTTGTTATTTACTCCATTAATATGAATGCTTAAGAATAGCTTTGCGTTGAGCATATTTGCAATATATGCCCGCTCGTAGTTATCAACATTACAATCCTCAGACCTCATCATGTATGTTGCTATACCTTTTTCCCTTAAAAGAGTATTCAAGTGCTTTGCGATATCCAGATTGAGCTCCTTCTCGGTCAATTCCCCATAAGCCGTGCCGATTGCAGTTCCACCATGTCCAGGATCTATTACCACAAGCTTCTTTGAATTAGTGGCGGGCTTTATCAGGGTTATTGCCGTAATTCCCGAGCTCCTTGTATATGCCAGATAAGAAATTTTCGATTTGCCCCTAAATATCAGTGAGGTCGTCCCAGCCTTGCTGTCGGTCCTGACCTCAAAGGAACGAAGATATGAATCATTAATGTTAAGTATACCTTCGCCTAGATCTGCCTGCTCTATGGGGAAGGTAACAGTATATTCCCTCGATGTTTTATCGTATTGGGCTTGGTAGAGCTTCTCCAGATCTTTATCCCCTTGTGTCAGAGTTGTATTCTCCAGCGTAAAATACACCCTGTCGTTACAGTTGTGATACATAATGTTTTTGAAGGAGGGCTTGTCCACCGTCATAAGCAGCCGGCCTTCGACTTCCTCAAATCTATATTGATATTGGTCGTTTAGCTCCAATGTGATACTGGCACCGCTCTTACCTATTCTTTTGTAGCTTACGGAGTTAATTCGGCTTCCCTCTGTGTTAAAATATTTATCCGAACTATATACATCGGCATTGGGTATAGACAATGTCAGTCTTTGCGGATCAGTTAATCTGGATACGTTATATCCATCGTATCTACCAAGTGTAAGCGAAATCCCTTCGCTTGATTCATCCTCAATAAATCGGATGCCTAATTCATTGCTGAACATAATAGCCTTTTGGGCATCAAGCTCCTCCTGAGGCTGTTTTTTAGTTACATACACGTTCAGACCCTTATCAGTAGTCTCTATAGAGTAGTCATAGCCTTCCTTCATATCCAAAACAACTCTGGAAGTAGTCACTGTGAACTGGGCATATCTGACTCGCTCAACCAGCCTTCCCCCCACCTGCATTGTCTTCTGCTTCCCGGAAATTACTGTGCTATTCAAATCAATAACAATTCTTAATGGATCTGTTAGTTCGAAACAGTTGTAGCCCCTAAAGCCGTCAATCGTCAGGGCAATAACCTCATAATCTTTATCCTCGGAATATTGAACCTGCTTAAGCACGCCCTTGTGAGCCTTTGCAATATTTATTTGTTCGGCAAATGAAATTGTGCTACCAATTGAAAAGATAGAAAGAATTAGAACAAAAATAAGAACTGTAAATAACCTTTTTCCCATCATGACACCCCGTCGAATTTGTCTTTAGTTAAGATTATGCTTTATGCCTCAAAAACTACATCCGCTAATTTGAGCATAGCACAAAATTCGACATAGTTGGATATAATCCCACGACCTTAATTTTTTTTTAACAATATTGTAATACTATCGTGAAGACATATTTCCCCATGAAAGTAAATTACATATTTCTCAGTTGGGCATTTTCGATGTATCGTGTTTGAGTTCCGCTGGTTAATTTTTATTAAGGTTACATCGCAGAAGCCTGATGTGAGATAATACATCCGCAGTATTTTTGACGGTAGAGTCCCATTTCTTTGGCTTCCCGCTGTCCCTGCCTGAAGCCGGGCCGAAAATCCATGTAGTAGAAGCTGATACCATATTCAGCGGCAAACCCTTCACCAAGCTCCTTAATTAAATCGTGCTTTTGATAGGGGCTCACAAGAAGAGACGTAGTAAAGGCTTCAAAGCCTCCAGCAGCTGCAAGCTCGGCGGCTTTCTTCAGCCTGACACTGTAACACATATTACATCTATCATCACCCGGGCCTTCGAAATTCTCCCAATCCGCTTGTCTAAATTCGTCGTAAATCTTCACATCCAGACTTTTTAAGGAAGCAAACTCCTCAACGGTCTCTTTCCGCCTTTCGAACTCCTCTATTGGGTGAATATTGGGGTTGAAAAACACGCCTACCGGCTCAATCCCCTCCTGCCTCAGTACTGATAGAGGATAAGTTGTACATGGCGCACAGCACATGTGCATCAATAGCTTCATTCGAATTTCATTTCCTCCTGCTCATAAGAATCCATTTTCAGCTTAATACCCAAATGGTCATAGGCAAGCTTAGTTGCCATCCTGCCTCTGGGTGTTTTATTAATAAAGCCCAGCTGTAAAAGGTACGGCTCATAAACGTCCTCTATCGTATCCGCTTCTTCTCCAATACATGCTGCAAGCGTATCCAGTCCCACAGGACCGCCTTCGAATTTCTCGATGATACTACTAAGCATGTTCCGATCAGTAATGTCAAGTCCTATCTCATCTACCTCAAGAGCACTCAGAGCCATAGCCGCCACCTCTTCATCAATAAAACCCGAGGCTTTTACCTGAGCAAAGTCACGCACTCTTTTCAGCAGCCTGTTGGCAATTCGTGGAGTGCCCCTTGACCTGCCGGCAATCTCTTCGGCGCCCCTGTCATCTATCGCTATATTCAATATGCCCGCAGAACGCTTTACTATGACCGTCAATTCCTCATTATTATACATTTCCAGCCGATTGATGACACCAAACCTATCTCGCAACGGAGCCGTCAACAAGCCTGCCCTGGTAGTCGCTCCCACCAGTGTGAACTTCGGCAGATCTAATCTAATCGAACGAGCACTGGGCCCTTTGCCGATAATGATGTCCAGCGCATAATCCTCCATTGCAGGATATAGTATTTCTTCAACAGCTCTGTTGAGCCTGTGGATCTCATCAATAAAAAGTACATCATAGTCGCCAAGATTGGTTAATATGGCAGCAAGGTCGCCGGCCCTTTCAATGGCCGGTCCCGAGGTAACACGAAGATTCACGCCAAGCTCCGATGCAATAATTCCGGCAAGAGTGGTCTTTCCCAGTCCGGGCGGGCCGTAAAGCAGTACATGATCCAGCGCTTCCATGCGTTGCTTGGCAGCCTCTATAAAAACAATCAGGTTTTCCTTGGCCTTGGTCTGCCCAACATATTCGCAAAATCTTTTTGGTCGCAGACTGGTCTCATCTATATCCTCACTGACGGTATTTGTTTCAATCAGCCTTTCCTCATCCATCTGTACTTCCCCCTAATCAACTAAGTCCCTTTAGGGAATTTTTAATAATCGTTTCCAAATCCATGTCCTCAGAGTAAACCGCAGCCACAGCTTTACTGGCCTCCATGTGTGAATAGCCCAGCACTATCAGAGCGCTGACCGCCTCCGAAAGCCTTGACCCCTCCTGTGGAGCTACAGCCCTGCCCGCTCCGGCTCCCGAAGCCATGTTCAGCTGTTCCTTGCTGATCTTATCCTTCAATTCCAGAATAACCCTCTTTGCCAACTTTGGCCCAATACCTTGAGCCCTCGTCAGCGTTTTTACATCCTCTGTGATCACGGCCAGACCAAATTGTGAGGGAGATACCGCCGAGAGAATCGCCAGCGCTGCTTTTGGTCCTATTCCGGACACTGTAAGCAGCATCTCGAACATTGATAATTCTTCCTTTGTAGCAAAGCCAAAGAGGGTCATAGCATCCTCCCTGACATTCAGGTAAGTATAGATCTTGAACTCCTTGTTCTGTTCCCCCACCGCTTCCAGTGTAGATAGCGGAATAAAAACCTTATAGCCGATTCCCCCTGTTTCGATAACAATGTGATCATTGCCCTTTGAATCAATTCTTCCCATAATAAATGCGTACATAGAATCCCCTATCCACTACATTATTTAAAACCCAGCTTTGCCAGCTTGGCAGACTGTCCGTGGCACATAGCTACAGCCAGCGCATCTGCAACGTCATCCGGCTTCGGAATTTCGGACAAATTAAGAATCGCCTTCACCATTTGCTGGACCTGCGACTTCTCAGCCCTGCCATAGCCCACCACCGCCTGCTTAACCTGTAATGGCGTATACTCAAAAACCTCCGCCCCCGACCTTGCGGCTGCCGCGAGTACAACTCCCCTACCATGGGCAGCTGCAACCGCCGTCTTTACATTTTTATTGAAGAACAATTCCTCCACCGATATTGCCTCCGGTTTGAACTTTTCAATAATAAGTGAAATCTCTTTATCCAGCTTCAGAAGTCTCTTGGCAAATGGCACTCCAGCCTTCGTTTGTATCGCACCGTATTCCAGAGGCGAAAATTTGTTCTGTTCATATTTTACTATACCGTAGCCCGTGATTGCAAATCCCGGGTCAATTCCCATGATAATCATTTGTATCCGCTCCTATTAAACGCTGGAAGGTACCGTCAGCACTATTCATTTCGTAATATATTACTTGCCAACATTTTAGCATAGTTGTCTAGGAATTCATATTAGCAGTAAGGGAAAAGTTGCTTGATGCGCATAAAACAAATCCAGTGAACAGCTTTTTACGCTCATCCACTGGAAAATCGAGTAGGAGGCGGTGATTATCCGCCGTCCTCTCACGGCACCGTACGTACGGTTCTCGTATACGGCGCTTTCAATAGTTGACGTGCACAGACTGGTACGCTCTGGCTAAATCATAGAAGCCCGCTCGTATCAGTCTTTCTTTTGTCATTGCCATGTTGACCGCTACAGTGTGTGTTGTGAACCAATAGCCCCTTCGGCTGTTCGCCGCCATATACGCCAATTCCTCTGGTACACCAAGTTTCAATAGATTCCTCATCTTTGTCCTTGGTCTTTTCCAGTGTTTCCATATGCACATACGAATGCGATGATACAGCCATCCGTTGATGTTACCTATCGGGTTCTTCATGTCTGCAATCCCGTAGTAGTTCAACCACCCTCTGACGTATACCTTGATTCTCGTAAGCGAGGGGCGTACGCTCTGTACAGACCTTCGGGAAGAAAGTTCTTTCAGACGGGTTTTGAACTTTCTCCATGACTTTGGATGAACTCGGACGTATATGCCCGTTCCGTTCCTTCCCAATGCAAAGCCAAGGAACTTAAAATTTCGGATTGCAAAGACACTGACCGTTCTGCTTTTGTCCTTGTTGACTTTTAGTTTCAACTTTTCTTCAAGGTACTTTGTGCTTGTTTCTAACAGTCTTTCGGATGCCCGTTTGCTCTTTGCCAACAGCACAATATCGTCTGCGTAACGAATACAGGGCACTCCTCTCTCTGCGAATTCATGGTCGAACCCATTCAGGTAGATGTTTGCCAGCAGGGGTGATAAATTCCCTCCCTGCGGAGAACCTTCCTCGGTTGCCATCACAACGCCATCCTCCATTACCCCGCTTTTGAGATACCTCTTGATGAGTTGTATGACTCTTTCGTCCTTTACCTCTCCTCTTAAGAGGTTCAACAGCAGTTCATGATTCAGTGTGTCAAAGTATTTGGACAAGTCCAGTGTTACTGCATATCGATATCCTTGCTCTGCATACTCCTTCACTTTTAGAATTGCGTCTTTTGCACTGCGTCCCGGTCTGTACCCATAGCTTCCATCTGCGAACAGCGGTTCATACATCGGTATGAGTCGCTGGGCTATGGCTTGCTGTATGGTACGGTCTATCACGGTGGGAATACCAAGCTTCCGTATTCCCCCCTCTGGCTTCGGGATTTCCACTCGTCTTACTGGGGTTGGTGTGTACTTCCCTCGATAAATCTTTCCCAGTAGTTCTTGCTTGTTTTCCCTAAGGTAAGAGTTGGCTTCTTCTACGGTCATTCCGTCGATTCCCGCCGCCCCTTTTCTTGCCTTTACTCTTTTGAAGGCTCTGTTCAGATTGTCTCTGTCCAGTATCCTCTCCAAGAGTTCGGGCTGTGCACTGTCCCTTTCCTTCCATATTAGCCGAAACGACCTCTGCGCTCCCGCATACTCTTTGTGTTCCGCACTATCCCTTTGCGGGCAGCCCTTGTTTTCAAGGTTTTCTGTTGTCATCAGTCATTCCTCCTTTCCCTGTTGTACTTAGGACTCCTATTGATTCGGTCCTTCACCTCTCGGCTACTATGACCTCTGCTGACTTCTGCATGTTCAGCACTGCCTCGTTTCCTTGTACAGTGGTTGTTCCTTTCGGAACGTTCCATGCAGACCTCCCCGGGTACTCACACGTTCTTTCTCCCCATCCACCTGCCACATCTACCACACATGATTCCGTGTAGCTATTGGGCTTCGACTTGTATTGCAGCCTTACCCTCATGCGTAGCCTAATGTGATTTCTGTTCGTCAGATCAGGGATTTGCCCGTGTCGGCACTTCTCAGCCTCCACATCCGGCTTCCTTCAGATTCCACCTCACGATGGACACCCTTGCCTTCGGCTATATCCTTCCCGCTACCGGGCGGATTCGGGACTTTCACCCGTTAGAACATGCGCCCGCCGGGCACACAATGAAACAACACAGGGGGACGTCCCCCTGTGTCCCCTGGAACAGTATTGACATAGAGCCAATAAAGAGCCAATAAAAAAACCCGGTATCACCGGGCTCATGCATCTGGTTTTACCTGCGTTTGACCTTCTTATCATAGGCCTTACCCAGACTATACCATGAGTCCCGTAGTTTGTATCTCAAGTCTTCATCAAATGTACGTTCAATAACATCATTAAGCTTATGTCTCATCTGAAAGTACTCAGCCCGATCGAATTCTTCTTTTTGAAGAAGCTCTTCCATTTCCTCAACCCAGTTCAAAATGTTGTCCTTGCCAATAAATTCATCATCGGGTACCTTTCTTTTCAAATGCGCCACTACCAGCTTCACCGCTCTGCGCTTTACGTCATTATCTGTTTGGACCTTTTTAACCGGCTTCTTCTTTCGTACGGTTTTGTGCACAACTTTTTCATCCTTCTTATCAGGCATTTTATCACTCTCCTATTGCAATAATGGATTATATCGTCATGAAACTAAAATAAATATTTAATAATGGCGTTAAGCATAAGCTGTCAATAACAATTATATAATAATATGGTTTTAATTGCAAACATTATACCTTATGACCTTTCAATCATTACCCTGCTGCCATCGTTGTGCATCACAGGAGGCTCAACAATCAGACGCCGGCTTATTCTATTCCTCAATTCGGGCACATGGCTTATAATACCAATCACTCGTTCTTTTTTGCTCAGACGTTCAAGAGAGTCGATAACAGCATCCAACAGATCATAATCCAGTGTCCCGAACCCCTCATCCAGGAAGAAAAACTCCAGCGGGCTCTGTCCCTTTAGCTGAATTTGTTCGGACAATGCTAATGCCAGAGACAGCGACGTTAGAAAGGTCTCACCGCCCGACAGGGAAGTAACCATCCTGTGTGCACCGCCGTTGGCGTGATCTCTGATAATAAAGCCACCCTCCGTATCCAATTCCAGCACGTATCTGTGATTTGTCATCTCCCCCAGTATTACTGAGGCATTAGCCGCCACATAACGCAATCGTTCCTCCGCGATGTAATCAATAAAGCTGTTATCCTTCCCGCGCTTTGCATTCAACAGCTTCTGTATTTGTTCAAAAAGGCCCTGCTTGTGGCTCAATTTATCATAAACCTTGCTCAGTTCAAGCCATCTATCATGCTTTTTATTAAGGTTCATGTAATAATTTTTGGCCACCTCACTATTGGAAACACATTCCTGCTTATAAGCTGTCAACTCAGAATAATTCTTTTCTATCATAAGCCAGTCTTCCTCTGTAATGCTGCGAGATTTCAGCTTTTTCTGCACTAAGGCCTTCTGTGCCCTTATGTTAACCAATTGGCTATCATATTGCTCTATACTGTGCTTAATGGTAGCCTGCTCATCCTTTGAAACAACTGAGTCTTCCACCTCTGCTCCATTACTAAAGCCTCTTTCTGCGAGTGCCGAGCTTAATTTATTCTCATCATTTTTTAGAGTTTCGGAATAAATACTTAGCTGATTCTCCAAGATTGACTTTCTTGAAGACAGTTCATTACACTGTTTTTCAAGCGCCTCTATTTTCTGTAGGCACTCCCTCTCTCGATTGGCATATTCTTCGAGTGTATGGTCGATAAAATGGATTTCTTCCTCTGCCTTCGCTTCTCCAACCAGCTCCCTCAGCTTTACCTCTCTGCCTTGCTTCTGCGTGCTCGCACTGCTGATGTCAGCCTCAAGCTTAATGTGGTCCGCATTCAACAGCTGCAGCTCTCCCTTCAGCTTATCAAGAAGGATCCTTTTATTTTCAAGCCTCAGACGAATTTGCTCAATTTCCTTCTGCTGCTTCAACAGCTTTCGATCATTTCCCGCCACTTTTTCCAATTCGGCGTTAGCACCATCGATATTGTTTTGCTTCAGAAACAGCGAATACTTCAGTTGGGCGGTCTCCAAGGCTTTCCCGGTATCGACAACAGAGTTGTCCAGCTGCTCAATAGTCTCCAGATTAATCTTCAGCTCGGTTACAATGCCTTTTTCAATCAACCGCTTTTCGGCTATCCCGTCATCAAGCTTCCTCAAGCTTTTCTCATACTCTTCCTGCTTAAGCTCCCACACGTCAATAGCCTTGGATTTCTCATCATAGGACTTTTTTGCCTTCTCAATATCCCGGCGGATCTGCTCAGGTTCCAACGCCCTCAGTGTTTCAGGAAGCTTTTGCCTTTGCACTTCATAGTCATTGGTCTTTTCCGCCAGCTCATCTGTCGCCTGCGCAATATGCTCTTTTAATAGCTTTGCCTGCTCCCCCGCAACAAGAGCCTTCTTTTCCGCTGCCCTAAGTGCCACTTCTGCTGCAGAAAGCCTCCCTTTAGCATCCCCGGCTTTTTTCTCAATCTCTGCTATGTCTTCACCCTCAGTGTAAACCGCCGGCATGGGGTGGTCTTCGGATCCGCATACGGGGCATGGCTCACCGTCCACCAGTTTCTTGGACAAGATCGCAGCTGTACTTGTGCCCATTGTATCAACAGCCTCTTTTAGCTCCATTTCCCAACGCTCATATTCACCGGTCGCAAACTCCAGCGCCTCAACCAAAATTTCTCTATCCTGTTCAAGCTCGACTAGATTCGCCTGCTGCTGTTCCAATTTGATCCTCTGTTGTTCCAGTTCGTTGTGCCTTAATTCAATTACCCTGTATATTGCCTCAACAGAGTGGATACGTTCAATCCCCTTCATAACAGAATTTTTGTCTCCAGGCTTAGACTCCTCGGCTAACTGTCTTTCAGCTTCCAGATCATCATGGTTCTTCCGGAAATCCTCAATTTCCTTTTCAACTATGGCAAGTTGCTGTTCTATATCGGCAACAGAGCTCTTTACCGCGGCTTCTTTTGTCTCAAGCTCCTTCAGACCTGCCATCAAATCAGCCACTTCATTTTCCAGCTTTGCACCCTCTTGTAGTTGCTGCCTGTATTCCGGATCGGTCTTCAGCATTTTCGCCTGTTCATCAAGCCTGTTCAAGTTGCCGGCAAGCAGCTCTGCATTTACTGTTTCCCCTTTTATCAGAGACTGCTTCTCAGCAATAGCATACTCAAGCTCAGCTGCGCTTTTCCCCAGCTCAGCAATTTTATTCGAAAACGCCTCAATTTCTTTGATTATATCCAGAGCATCCACCAGCCTTGCCCTTCGCCCAAGCAGCTTCGGTTGTTCCGAGGCTATTTCCTTTTTTATACTCTCGTTTGCCGCTTTAGCCTCATTTAGCGCGCAAATGGAAGTTGGGAACACAGTAAGAACCTCCTCAAACTGCTCCTGTATCTGCCGGACTCTTCCTTTAAGCTCATTGTTTTTATGTATCATCTCCACAAGCCCGTCAGCCTTTACAGCCTTCTCCCACCGGATCCTCAGCTTATCTATTTGCGTCCCGCTTGCCACATGCTCCTTTTCCCTCCGGTCGAAATCCATCAATTCCTCCGATAGACTCCAAACCTCCTTGGCTTCATTATACTTGCGCTCCAACTCCTTTAGCTCTTTTTCCACTCTCTTTTTCTCAGCGGCAGCTGTTTTCATTGCTCCTTCTGCCTCCAAAAGAGCCTCATCCGAAGCATCAGCATAACCCTTCAATTCACCTGAAAGCGTGTCCAGGCAGCTTCTCATGGCGGATATTTTGCGGCTCAGCTTGTCTGTAAGCTGCCTGCCATACTCCTCAAGGTAAAATATTCTTTCCAGCATGCCTCGCCGCTCAGAATTATTAAGAAGCAAAAACTCTTGAAAGCTGTTCTGCGGAAGCACCACTGCCCTTGTAAAATCATCATTGTTCAGTCCGAGCAAATCCCTTATATAATAACTGACCTCCATCGCCTTATCACACAGTGGAATATCGCCTGTGTCAGTTACTTGAATCAACCTCACAACTTTAGGCTCACAGGCGTTTCGTGAATTCTTCTTACGTCGATAGGTGCGCTCTGCTCTGTAAGTCTTTCTTATGCCGGCTCTGACCAGATCAAAAGTAAAGGCCACCGAAGCAGTGTCGCAATTAGAATTGATTATCCCCTGAGTGCCGCCTTCCGCACGCTTTATCCTGCCATACAGCGCAAAGGTGATGGCGTCGAGTATTGTTGATTTACCGCTTCCGGTGGGTCCGAAAATACCAAACAGACCTGTTTGTCCCAAGGTTTCAAAATCAATTGTTTGTCGATCTGTAAAGCTCTGCAGTCCTTCTATCTCAAGAAGCTTCGGTCTCAGTCTCCTCGCCTCCCTCTATCACAATCTCCACACAGCCATCGTCAGTTGACTCAACACCGGCATCGGATTCCACATCATTTACTACCTCCAGAAATGCTTCCATCAATTCATCGGGTATCTGCGTACCCATCCTGTACAGGTAGTAATCAGAGAACAACTCATCTATCTTACGCCCCTCACGGTTCATCGTATTATTAATGACCTCAGCCCCATCGGTCTTTAGTCTGGGCCGAATATTAATAATACCCTTATGCAAGGTCCTTAGCATTTTCTGCTCATCAGTGGTAAATACCCTGTCTGTCATAATCTCAAGATCCACCCAGGCATCGGTATCCCTGCCCTGTTCACACCACTTAATTGCTTGTCCGATTCCTTCATCGGCATACCATTTCCTGAGCGGTTTCCCACAGTCCATATATATGGGCTTTACCTCGGCCTTCTCGCCCGGCACGGCATCCACTATGTAGATCGCTTTACTGTAATTAGCCTCTGAAAAGCTGTAAGCCAATGGAGAGCCTGCATAAAAAACCGGACAGGGCGCATTGCGAATTTCCTGGGGTCTGTGCAAATGCCCCATTGCGGCATAATGCGCTTTCTCAGGCATAATGTCAGGGCTCACAGTCATAGCTCCACCTACTTGAAGAGTTCGTTCCGAATCCGATGTGCTGCCTCCCAGCATAAACATATGCGCAACAACTAGATTGACCGTATCCTCCCTGTATTTGCCGGAGAGGCTGGCAAAAATACTGCCAATTTTATCTGAATAAGCTTTTTGCAGAATCGATTCATCTGCTTCTTCGGATAAGAGCTCTTCCAGGCGGGATTCCGATGGATAAGGCATGGTTATGACAACAGCGTGGTGATCACACCCGGGTATATGAAGCTCCAGCCAGCCGGGTCCGGAATCCATAATACGGATACAATCAATAGCATCGGCGTTATTGGCAGTATTTCCTGAGCCGATGGCTCCTGCATCGCTGGCCGGATAACCAAGAAGGATAATACCCCTTTTTTTGGCCAGGGGGTTTGCAGCACAAAGCCTCTCAGGATTATCATGATTGCCCGCTATTACGACAACCGCTCTTTTCCCTCCGTCATTCAGCCTGTCAATAGCATAGTAAAACAGTTCCTCGGCAGCGGCGGAAGGGTTATATGTATCGTATATATCACCTGCAAGCAGAACAAGGTCAATTTTCTGCTCCTGTGCGACTTTGCACAGATAATCAACAAACTGTTTCTGCTCGTCAATACGGCTTATCTGTTCAAGGCTCTTGCCCAAATGCCAGTCAGATGTATGTAGAATACGCATTTAACCTTCCCCTTACATTGTTTTTTAGAATTGTTTTTTATGCATTATTTAATATACTGTTATTGTATCACAACACAAGTGTGGGAGACATAGTCATGGGGATGCAGATTACTGCAAGCCTGTGAGGAGCCGTTACAAAAACAGGCTGCCTGACACATATGTGCCGACAGCCTGCTCATCCTACAATTTGTTCTTAACGCACTCCTCAATAGAATTTTACTTCCAAAGCTGTGTTCTATCCTGTAGAGCCTTCGTAAACGTTGCGCTAACCTCATCAATACCAGCATCCTTCAGAGCCTTCTGATATTCTTCCCACTTTTGGTCAAAGTCGGAGGGCTTAGCCAAAACAGCCTGCGGAATCTTCTGATATCCAAGTTTCAGTATTTTGTCGTCAGCTGCCTTCCACTCGTTATCCTCTATATTGACCAACCATGCTGCACCATAAGACTTAACAGGGAACTCATCAGATTGCGGATACAGTTCCTTCCATCCTTTGACTCCGTAAGCTGCAAGAACTTCATTCTCAATATCCGATTGTCTGGCTACAATTGCTTCAAGAGTATCAAATGCTTCATAATATTGCCCCGTTGAATCTTTTACTGAATTGCCATAGGTTGGGAACGGATACATAAACTTCTTGATTCCTGTCTTCTGCTGCCATGCGGGATCCGAATTACTCATATCGATAACCTCTTGCTTCATAACCCTTTTGCCGTTTTCAACTGTATAATGCTCACCCTCGATACCCCAGTGAGTCAATATCTGCGCCTCTTCAGTACACATCCAGTCAAAGAACTGCATCGCTCTTTCAGGATCAGCACAACTTGTAGTAATGGCAAGTCCCCATCCTCCCAAATAACCTGTGCTCTGGAAATCCGCAAATTTAACGGATTCATCAATCGTTACAGGGAAGAATCCATATATACAATCAAACTTGCCATCTTGTTTCAGTGCCGTCATAGGCTCATCTATTTCCCAACGTGCATCAGCAAGGGCTATCACTCTGCCTGTGGCGATCTTTGCTTTATACTGGTCATATTTCTGAACAAAGCTTTCCTTATCCAGAAGGCCAATAGCATTCATGTGGTTAAGCCATCTGAAATATTCCTTATCCTCTTCTCTTGTAAGATGCTTCACGCATTCAAGAGTATCAGGATTAACATACCATTCACCGTCGTCGCTGTTTCCTGTCGCAAAGTTTGCAGGATTGGAAACGGTAATCATAAATCTCCAGTCATCAGCAAGCAAGGACAAGGGAATCATATCAAGTCCGTCTGCTGTTTTCGGGTTATTTTCATAATATGTTTTGATGGCTTCTTCAAAATCATATATAGTCCTGATCTTCGGGGACCCCAGCTCTTTAACTGCTCCGAGCTGAAGCTGGAAGCCTGCATTCGGCTGCATGTTCTCCTGTCCCAGTTCCTTACCGCCAATATAGTATATAGACGGGTCCTCAATACTCCAACGAAGTCTCTTTATGTCCTCATCACCATAGAATTTCTTAAGATTGGGACCATGCTCCTCAATAAGATCATCCAGCTTGAGAACAGCATTCACATTTTTGAGAATATTCAGGTCCCCCTTCCCATAGACAAAATCGGGATAGTCGCCGCTGGCTGCCATAAGTGAAAGCTTTTGCTTGCCTGCGTCACTGCTTATTGAGTTTTCAATTTTAAGAGTAACACCTGTCTTCTTCAAGATTTCTTGTGCTACAGGGCTTGAGAAATCCGGATCAGGATAGGCATCTGTTTCAACGCTGTACATTGTAAATGTAATCGGTTCCGGTGCCGCATCTTTTGCCTCCTGCGTGTCTGCGGCCTTTTCGGGAGTAGCATCCTGTTGTACAGGCAAATTATTCGGCTTATCAGCAGCTGTTCCGCAGCCTGCAACAAATGATAACAACATGATTAGCACCGTTGCCAAACAAAGAACCCTTTTCATAAAAATACCTCCTCATATTATTTTTGTCTATAACCAACGGGTTTCCCCGTAGATATACAATTGACACTTACACCTGCTGCAGTAAAGAAAACTAGGCTTTTACAGCGCCAACTATAAGTCCTTTCATAAAGTACTTCTGTACAAAGGGGTACACAAGAAGTATAGGAACTGTTGCTATAATGGTCATTGCCATTCTTATTGACTCCGGTGAAACTCTCGCTTTGGCAATCGTGTCCGAGGAACCATAAATATCCTGCTTACCTGATGACTGTGCACTCAGCAGAATCTTTTGAAGCTCATACTGCAGCGTTGTAAGGTTTTTGTTGGAACCGCAATACAGGTAGGTGTCGAACCATGAATTCCACTGTCCGACTGCGATAAACAGTGACAATGTAGCTATTGCAGGCAGACAAAGGGGAAATACAATCTTATAGAAAATAACGAAATCATTGGCTCCATCAAGCTTTGCTGATTCCTGAAGCTCGAAAGGAAGTCCGTCTATGAAGGAGCGAAGTACGATGACATTAAAGACGCTTATAAGTCCGGGAAAAATGTAGACTAAAAAGTTATTAGTCAGGTGCAGATTTCTTATCAGCATATACTCTGGAATAAGTCCTCCGCTTATATACATAGTAACCAAATAAAGCCCAGTGATAAGATTCCTGGCAAAAAAGTCACGTCTGCTGATGGTAAATGCAACCATACCAGTACAGATAATTCCCGTAATCGTACCCACCAATGTCCTGAGCACAGAAACAACTACAGAGGTAACAAGATTGTCGGTCTTAAATATCTCTATATAATTTGCAAGTGTAAACATTCTGGGGAATATTGTTATCCCACCTTTTACCGTATCCACAGAGTTATTGAACGAGATAGCAAGGACATTAAGGAAAGGGTATAGAGTAACAATAACAATTATAATCATTAAACTGCCATTAAAAAGGTTGAAAACTCGATCTCCTGCAGAAATTCTTCTCAACGTAATACCCTCCCTTACTTCGATACTATTCCGACACCCATAGCTTTGCGGCTGAACATGTTTGCTCCATATACCAGTATAATACTCACCACCGATTTGAATATTCCGGCAGCGGTACCAAATGACCATCTCCCGGCATTGACACCATAATCCAGAATATAAAGATCCAGTACATCCGAAAACTCACGAACAAGCGCGTTTCTCATCAGAAACTGTTTTTCAAATCCGATATTAATTAGATTTCCGATACTCATTATCAAAATGACCATAACCGTAGGCAGTATTCCTGGAAGAGTTATATGCCATATTCTTCTGAAACGGCTGGCACCGTCTACCATAGCCGATTCATACAAATCCGGTGATATGGCTGAGATAGCTGCCAGAAAAATAATAGAATTCCATCCAAGCTCCTTCCACACATCCGAAGCCGTAACAATCCACCAGAATAATTCAGGCTTGGCAATGAACTGAACAGGCTCTTCGATGATCTTAAGTGTTACTAATATATTGTTTACTACACCGTTATCTGTAGATAACATCCTATTAAAAATACTAACAACGATAACCCATGATACAAAATGAGGAAGATATGAGATAGTCTGAACCGTCTTCTTAAATCTCTCTCTTTTGATCTCGTTAATTAAAACAGCCAAAATTATCGGTAATGTAAAACCAAAGGCAAGAGATAAAAAGCTCATAGCCAGCGTATTTCTCATGACAGTATAAAATACATCATCCTGAAACATTTGAATGAAGTACTTTAATCCCACCCATTCCTGCTCAAAGAATGGTCTGCCGGGCATATAGTTCTGAAAAGCCATTGTCCAGCCGAATATGGGAATATATTTAAAAATGAACAGCCAAATTAAAAAAGGGAAGGACATGAATATTAAATATCTTTGGTCTTTGATTTTCTGCCAGTTGACTTTTTTTCTTTTCTTTTGAGGCTGAAACGTACTTAGATGGGTACTGCTCTGTATAGCCTGCTGCATCGAGATACCTCCCAAAAATATACTTAAGCCATAATTAGTATATCAACAATCTCAAAACAGCAATACTGTAATTATTCTATTGATTTTACTGTAAAAATCAGATGTTTCTTCCGAAAAACTATCCTATTTTTTTCTGAATGCTGTGGGAGCTTCCCCTGTATATTTCCTGAACTTCTTATAAAAATAGTCAATATCGCAAATGCCTACCTTTTCAGCTACCTCATAAACCTTATATCCCTTTTCGAGAAGCTTCTTGGCCTTTTCCATCCTTACCCGATCAAGATAAGTATTGAAGTACAACCCAGTGCTTGACTTAATTAGCTTTCCCAGATAATCTCTGTTGTAGCTGAACATCGCTGCAAGATTTTCCAGTTTGATATCCTTTTGATAATTCCTCTCAATATAGCTCAGGACTTTTTGGACTGTACGTTTATAACATGTAGTATTAAGGCTTTCCGATAGGCTAATAAGCTTGTACTTCATATAGCCGTGCAGCTCCTGAAGGCTCGTCTTTCCTACTATCTCACCTAGAACTAAGCTGTTGTCACAGGTATATTTATTCAATGCATCATCAAATGCCGTCATGTTATTTATAAGCATTAGGTAAAGCCCGGTATAATTTAGTTTAATTGTATCCTCATCAATTTTAAGACGAATAAAGCGTTCCCGCATTTCTTCAAGAAAATCATTAATTATCGCCGTATTGTTGACATATATAGCCTCTTGCAGCTTTTTGGCCAGCTGTTCCAAATAAGCATCATCTACTTCACCGGTGCCAGTTTCATTGCTTACTTCTTCCTTCTCCCTGCAGATTTCTTTATCTTTACTAGCGTAATCCTTATCACCATTGCCAATAATTATTTGTTTATGTCCATACAAAAACTTCTGCTCTAACAAATCATGAGCCTGTGTATAAGACTCAACCAGTATATTGGCACAATCAACCTTTTTACCAACAGAAGCAGATGTCACAATCCCGTATATTGAACTGATTTTATCCTGTAAGGTCTTTAAAACACGCGTCAAGGCATGTTCCGGAATAGACTTAAATAGAATACCTATATAGATGCCAATATCGAAAACATATCCGCACAAATTTTCTGAAACAAAGGCTTCAATAGACTTCTTTATATCCTTTTTGAGCTTCATTTCATGAATATATTCCTTGCCTATATCTATAAGCCCAACCATGTAGGAGTGCCATGGAAGGTTTAGATTGTATTGCTTTTGATATTTCTCCATCATGGCTTCGTCGATTGACTTCGTTACAAATCCTTCAATTATCTTATCTCTGGAAAGCATAATACTGGCATCTATACCCTGCTTATTCTCTCTTTCGTCCTCTATGGCATTCTTGATTTTTATTAGCTTTTCAATAAGATCAGCCTGCTCAACCGGCTTTAAAACATATGAGTCAACTCCCAGCTCAATAAACTTCTGTGCGTAACTAAAGTCTGAATAAGCTGTTAAAATAATTATCTTGCACTCGTCACCCCGCGCTTTTATTTCCTCAACCATTTCAATTCCATTCATCACCGGCATTTTTATATCAATAATCGCCAACTCCGGCTTGCATTTTTCCATTTCATGCAGTCCCTCTCTGCCGTCGGCAGCCGTGGCACAAACCTCGAAGCCATATTTCTCCCAGCTTATAATGGTCTTCAGGCCCTCTCGTATAACAGCTTCATCATCAACTAACAATACCTTATACATAGCTTATCCTTCCCCGGGCATTAAAATATCAATTGTGGTACCAACGTTCTTACTACTAAAAATTCGCAGCCCGTATGTTTCTCCATAAAACATTTTCAACCTGTTGTGAACGTTCTTTAATCCAATGCTCTTTTTAGAGTTCTCACCTGTATCATTAAGCGAATCCAAAACCTCCTGTAATTTTTCACCTGACATTCCAACACCGTCGTCCGTAACGGAAATCACAATATAGAAGTTTTTTCTGGACAGACGGACAGTCACATTCCCCTTACCCTCTTTTAATTCAAGACCGTGCACGATTGCGTTCTCAACAATCGGCTGGATAATGAGCGGAAGTATCTTAACCTCTTTTATGTCTTCGCTTTCATAACATATTTCATAATTAATTTTGTCACCATATCTGAATTTTTGTATTCCAAGATAGCTGGTAACAAAATCAATTTCCGATTCAATGGTAATCATCTCATTTCCAACTTCCAGATTCCTGCGCATAATTCTACCCAACAGTTTTACCACATCTGCCAGTTCATCCTGTCCCAGACAATGGGCTTTCATTCTAATCGTCTCAAGAGTATTAAATAAAAAGTGGGGGTTTATCTGGCTTGCGAGCATTTCCAACTTAATTTCCTTCTGCTGTATTGACAGTTGATCTTTTTGGGCCTTTGTAATATAAACCTCTTCAACAAGCTCTCTTAAGCTATCTGTCATCACATTCAGATCCCTTGACAGCTGCCCTATTTCATCCTCACCGGTAACCTCAGTAGAAACCTCAAAGTTACCCATTGCAACCTTATGCATATCATTACTGAGTATTTTTAATCGCTTACTCAAGGCATTTGAAAAAATCAATATGAGAACGAATGCGATAAGCAAGCTACTAGTCATGATACCGGCAACCAAAAGTGCTGAACTTCCTACCTGCTCCTCAAGTACGCTGATGGGTACTATAGAAATAATTTTGAAGTTTCCGTTTATATTGCTGGGGTTAAAGCTCTTTATAACAGCCTTTGATGGCTTATCCATGTAATCAATATCAATGGTGCCATCTTTCACTCCGTTTGTTACCGAAAGCTGAGTATCTAAAATATTGCATCCCAGAATTTCCTTATCCTTTGCGGCGAATATATTCCCCAGATCATCAACTAAAAAGGTGTCATATGGCTCCGATTTCATAAGTTCATTCATGTGATCATTATTCAAGCTTATAATCAGCGCTCCGAGAACCTTGTAGCTTGAGAGTGTCCTGACGATCCTTGTGAGGCACATACTGGAATCGATTCTGGCTTCATTCGGAAGATACTGCCAGCATATGCGTCCATCCGCTATATCAACCTTTTTATACCATTCGTCCTTCATTTTTTCAGCCGTCAGCTTCACAAACTGTCCGCTGTCAAGCAGCGATTTATTGCTGGAATAGATTCTAATGTCCCTTATCCTATTGCTATATAAATTGATTGTGTTTTCAAACTCTCTGTATCGAAAGTAAGCATCAAAAACCTCCTGAGTGCTTTTATAATCGGCAAGTAAAAGATCCTCAAGCTCCTGATCCATCTGCATTTTATAAGAAATATCCATAACCAGCTTCATAACATCATCTACTCTGGAATAAACTCTTTCGACGTTTACTGTAGCCTCCCGCATTGCATTATCTACAATATTTGTCCTTATGCTGTAACTAAGTATAAAGCCAACCAGAAGCACAGGCAGGAAAACAACAATCATATAGGCAATCATTAGCTTTTCTCTTAATTTTGTATTATCAATTTTTTTGCGAATACTAAGTCTGCGCATGTGAATTGCCTCATAGAAAAATTAAAATTAACAAAGCCATCTGCGATGTCCTTGTATTACGCCAATTAAATTAATACTATTTTACCACAACAAACCATAAAAACATACAATACGTTGCATCCCCTTCGCAATCGGGTAGGAGGCTACCCATTAATTGAGTAGCCGACCTCCCACACCACCACT
>CAYOKA010000026.1:0-23458 GCA_964404395.1 uncultured Oscillospiraceae bacterium
TTTTTCATCTTCGTCTTCGTCTGGTTGAGATGAGGCGTTCAATCCTTTGTTAGCTGGGATTACCCCACTTCCATCGCCAAGGCTATGCGAAGGGTTGAACCCCGCACCGGGCATCGCTTCTCCTGCTGTTTGTGCCGACCTTCCCTTGTTGTAAAAAAGAATGGATGTAGAGGACACCAATACTATAAGCGCTATAATGAAAAGCAAAATTCTTAAATTTCGCTTTTCATCCATTTTACTTGTCCTTGATAAGCCCTTTATCTGTTTAGCTGAAGGTTCACTGAGTTTATCTGTATGAATATTTTCTTTTAGATTATCAATTGATGTCCCACAATACCCACAAAACCGAGTGCCTTCTTTTATCGACTTCCCACATGATCTGCAAATCATAAGATCCCCATCTCCTTTACATTGATAACACATTTATTATCAAGCGATATAGCAAGACGAATAAAGTCACAAAAAGCAGTTTATACTCAATTTTATTGTTAATTTAATATGTTTTGCCATACCTGTCTTCACAGAAGGTAGAAGAATCAGCACTTTTATGGCATCGTCATATTGCTTTATTCGCTTTATAGCTGCAATCTGACAGGCATCTGCACATTTATCAGTACAATATCCGGCCTGCTGCGTTTTCAGAATTCAACAGCCTCAATGCCGTTTTGCAGCAACTATTATGATATATACCGCTATACCAAACCTTACTTCAATGCTCAATATCTAGTCACCCCCCAGTCAAGAGCAAACTATTGTTGGCTTAATTATACATACCTTTCCAGCTAAAATATAGTGAAAAAAGTCATCTTTTTCAAAAAAGAATCCCTTTACTTTTTAATGTCACTTATGGTGATGTTTGTGATTTACTATGTCAAACCAATGTTTAGTTAACTAGGTTACTAAATAAAAACCATAGTCATCCATAAATTATAATTTTACTTTTTTTGTGACTTTATTCATCTATTTGTTTAGTTCAAATCACTATATAATAAGAGGCAAACGGAGGATAGCCGAATTGGTATCCTCCGTAAATTACTGTATATTTGTTAAAAGTTGAGTAAAATAGCGGCTTTTTCAGCGGTTCGCACTTGTCGCCTTGTCCCCCTATCACTATTGGGTGGTCATCCCCGATATAGGAAGATTCGTCATATCTTGTAAATCAACCAGTTTTGATCCAAAGGCAGCGGTATTATTAATGCAGGAATATCATAAGCTTGTTCAGTTAATTAGAAGTATCACTGGCTTGCTTAGTTAATGGATTGGTCAAAATACCGGTACAGCCGTCCTTTACAACTACTACCACATCTTCATAAAATCTACCCACATAATCATATATAAGTGGTACTACTTCCTTACCGTTTTTGTCTATATAACCATACATGCCTTCTTTCCCAACCCTAATCAACCCTCCGCTAAAGCCTTCGGCATAACCATATATAAGCGGCACTGCTACCTTACCGGTTTTGTCTATGTAGATACAAGTACCGTCTTTCAAAACCTTCGCCAGCCCGTTACTAAAACTCTCCGCATCATCATAAATAAGCGGAACTACTTCCTTGCCGCTTTTGTCTACAAAGCCCCATTTCCCGCTTTTTTTAACCTTTGCAAGCCCCTCGCTGAAGTTCCCGACAGTATTATACATAAGCGGAACTGCTTCCTTGCCGGTTTTGTCAACGAAACCCCATAACCAATCTTTTCTAACCCTTGCGAGCCCTTCCTCAAAGTCACCGACATCAACATATACAAGCGGTATCGCCTTCTTGCCGGTCTTGTCGACAAAGCCATATTTCCCATATTTTATAACCCATGCAAGCCCTTCTCTAAACCTGCCGGCTTCACCATATTTTAGCGGTATCACTTCCTTGCCGGTTTTGTCTACAAAGCCATGTTTATAATTTTCACTAACCCTTGCGAGTCCTTCGCTAAAGCTTTCGGCATAATCGTATACAAGCGGTATCGCCTCCTTGCCGGTTTTGTCGACAAAGCCATATTTATCATCTTTAGAAACCGCTGCCAACCCTTCACTAAAATCGCCAGCATTATCATATTTAAGCGGCATAATCGCCTTGCCGGTTTTGTCTACAAAGCCATATTTCCAATCTTTAGAAACCCTTGCAAGTCCTTCGCTAAAGTCATAGGCATATTTATCTGCAAGCGGTACTATTAACTTGCCGACTCTGTCAACCAAGCCCCATTTCTCATCTTCATTAACCCTTGCAAGCCCTTCGCTAAAGTCATCGACATAATTGTATACAAGCGGTACTACTAACTTGCCGGCTTTGTCTATAAAGCCACATTTACCATCTTTAAAAACCCTTGCAAGCCCTTCGCTAAAGTCACCGGTATAATCATAGCCCTCTCTAAGCCAGATTACCCCGTCATTGGCTGTGTGAAGCGTAGGCGAAGGTAAAGTTGCCGTAAACGGAATAGCTATATTCGTCATACTTTCAACTCTGGTAGGGATATGTTCATATCGGTTTCCCCATTGAAAAAGACTCCCATCCATTTTTACAGCTATTACGTGAAAGCTACCCGCACTGACGCATGCGACCTGATTAAGGATCTTTACCGGAACTAGCTCCGATTTATCAAAACCAATGCCAAGCTGACGTGTACCATTATTCCCCCATGCCCGCCTCTGTTCCCTTAATTGAAACTGCTAGCTTAGTCGGTTTTTGAGGTTTACCCGCCATAACCTTGACCGGAATTGATCTGTCTTTCGTTGTACCGTCTCCGAGCTGGCCTAAAAAATTGTATCCCCATGCCCAAATACTTCCGTCTGTTTTTACCGCTATAGTATGTTCATCTCCTGTATAAACAGATGTGACATCGCTCATTATTTTTACTGGTAAACTTTGAATAACATACAATTCAGCTAAATCCTTACTGTTCCCTTTCCCACCATTTCCAAACTGTCCAAAGCGGTTTGCACCCCAGCCCCAAAGGCTTCCATCCTTCTTAATTGCCATTGTATGACTTCCGGAGGAGCTAACCGAAACTACATCCTCCATAATCTTGATCGGTATCCGTCTTTCTTTTTTGGTACCATCCCCTAAACTACCAGAAAAATTGTGCCCCCATACCCAAAGGCTCCCATCCTTTTTAATTATCCAACCGTTAGATACAGAAGCTACATCATCCATTAGTTTTACTGGAGCGTTATGAATCTCAGGGTCATTCGCATCAGTTGAGCTATTCTCTAAACCTTCAATACCAATCCTCCCCCAGCCCCATAGGCTTCCATCCGTTTTGATTGCAAACGTGTTGTTAGCATCAACGCTAACATAATCTACATTTTCCATAATCCTAACCGGTGAAAACCTATCAATGGCTGTGCCATCTCCAATTTGTCCATTAAAGTTTCCACCCCATGTCCATAGACTGCCATCTGCTTTAACCGCCACAGTGCGGGCATATGCAGTATAGACTGAAACTACATCCTCCATAATTTTCACCGGTATATATCTGTCTTCTCTTGTTCCGTCACCGAGCTCTCCCAAGCTGTTTTCCCCACATCCCCAGAGACTCCCATCAGTCTTGATTACCATATAATGCTCTATTCCGGCACTAACATATGCTACCTCGTCCATTATTTTTTCAGGCCTTTTACTATGAAATTCGAAGGATGCATTATGTCCCCAGCCCCAGAGACTTCTATCAGTTTTGATGGCCATCACGTAATAGTATCCGTTACTTATGAAAGTAACATTGTCCATGATTTTAAGCGGTAATGTTTGATATGGGATGGCAAGTCCTTCAAAAATGCCATTATACTTGCCGTTAGTGCCGAGTCTATCGGAATCATTCCTTCCCCAGACCCAGACACTTCCGTCGGGTCTTAATACTATGTTTGAGCCTCCTTCAACAGAAACAAAAGTCCCTGATCCATCTTCTGCCCGCACCTGTATAACCGTCATCGAGGTAATCATTACAATTATCAGGAATAATCGAGTAATTCTCTTAAACAATATAATCCCTCCATTCATTTTTCCGCTAGTCTCCTACAGCCCGTGCCTTGCGCCCCAGACTGCCAACTCCTTGCAATTTCGCAATTCAAGCTTTGACAGTATTTTGGTGATATGATTTTTAACAACACCTTCCGTCGTATAGATTTCATTGGCAATCTCACTATTCTTTTTGCCTGCTGTTATAAGCTTTATTACTTCCACTTCTTTGTCGGTCAAATTCAATCCATCAAGAGAATCCACAATTGCATTGCTTCCTTCGATTTGCAGGTTTCCGTACTGATTTACAAGTCTGTCATAGACCTCTTCATTTAAAATCCGCAAGCCCTTGCAGGTGTTTATAATCGTGGAATTGAATTTCTCTATGTCGCTAATTTGTTTTAATATATAGCCGTCGCACTTGTTGCCCAAGGCCTTGGATATGTATTTGTCTTCACAGAAGGTAGTAAGAATCAGCACTTTTATGGCATCGTCATATTGCTTTATTTGCTTTGTAGCTTCAATCCCATCCATGACAGGCATCTGCACATCCATCAGTACAATATCCGGCCTGCTGCGTTTGCAGAATTCAACAGCCGCAAGACCGTTTTGAGCAAGACCGATTGCTTTCAGCTCGCCACTGCTTTCTATGATCCTTTTGACCGCTTCCATAAACAACGGCTCATCATCAACAATCAATACCCTCAACATATGATCCTCCCACACTGCCGCGCCTGAATTTCAAAGGTCGTATTGCATGACCGTACGGCAGCGAAATCCTAATATTAAAGCCGCCGTCACTTGGTGATCCAAAATCAGCCCTTCCTCCGACAGACCTCACTTTTTCTTTTATCCCTGTCAATCCCTTGTTTTTAATGATGTTGCTACATCCTTCTCCATCATCGGATATGTAAAGCTTTATTTCATCCGGCGAAAACACCAGATTAATAAAGACTACTTTGGCTTTCCCGTGATAAAAAGAATTGTTCAGCGCTTCTTGGCATGTCTTATAAATGAGTTCTGCATATTTAACCTTTTTCACGGTCTCCTCATCAGCACCTGTATAATTAAAATGAACAACCACACCTACGGTCTCCAGCTTTTTAAACAGAGAATTCAGAGCCCAGACTAGCCCGTATTTCTCTAATTCAAGTGGCGTCAGATCCTCAACAATACGTCGCAGGTGCAAGATGCCGCTGGTTGCTGCGCTGTGCGCTTGTATAAGGCAACTCTTTATTTCCTCGGAGTCGCTGAACATTTCAATAGCATACTTAAGATTTGCGCTAATGGCCATGATGCAGCTTCCAAGAGTATCATGCAGATCCCCGGACAATCGGTTACGTTCGTGGTTAAGCGTCCTTCTTTTTAGTTCAGAAACGTCCCTGATGGAAACTATGCTTCCAATATGGTTGTCATAATTGTCAAATAGCGGTTTTACGCACAAGCTATAATATACTTTCACACTTTTACCGCCCTGGAGCCTGTTAACAGTAAATAGGGTATATCGGGTGTTATTAAATTGATTACGATTATCTATAAAGGTAGTCACAAGCTGTTCGATTTGATCAGCATCTTCTATGTGCTTGCAGATAGGTTTGAGAAACTCCGTTATGCATTTCTTGTTTCTTATATCCAGAATATCCGAAAACTCATTTGCTGCAGACTTATTGTAATCAACAATGCCATTTTTCTCATTCAATATGAGTATTGCTTCCTCCATACTGCTAAATATGCTGTTGACCGCTACAGGCGTTATATCTATAAGCTTTAGTCTGAATATCGCAATGGACATGAATGCAAGCCATACGGAAAAACTAACTGGTACATAGTCAAAATAGGCTTTTATGATTTGTTTGGAGGTCAATATGTTAACTGCCAATACGGTCAGAACTGCCATGATGATGAGAAGATTTCGCGGTTTAGTTATTTTGTCACTTTCCAGTGATTTCCTAATAACAAATACCATCCCTATAATTGCATAAACTATAGTCAATATATAATTTAGCTTAAAAAAGATGCCCCACTGTGTTGTCCATCCATTTTCGTCCATTAATCTTTCCGCTATTATTAGATAAAAATAATTCTTCGTAAACGCTGGAAAATAGAATACAAAATGTGGTAAGAGGAGCAGTGCTATGATATACCTGTTTTGTTTGTTCATTAACCCGCAATAATACAATGCAAATATCAGCCAGAATCCTCCGATGAACATAATGGGAAATAAACCGACACGGTCAATCATCAGCGTTTCCTCCGCGCTTCTAGCCATATTCTCAATTATCGCTACAAACATCCACATTGAAATAAGCGCATGACATGCCATCAGGCTGTATAATACAGGTGTCTTCCTTGCTTTGATATAAATAAACGTGGATATGACAGCGCAAGCAACAATTAATATGATATACACCGCTATGCCAAACCTTATCTCAACACTCAAGACCAGATCACCCCCATACAAATAAATAATTTTATCGGCTTAATTATACATATATTTCAAACATAAATATAGTGAATAAAGTCATTTTATTGCCAATTATTTGTAACTCCCTTGGAAAGTTAAAACTGGTGATAAGAAAAATCAAATAATAGTTCTTTTGTTTTACATAAGAAATGCTTGCATCCAATAAACATTTTCTTAGAAAGACTGGATTTTTTATAGATAAAGTTGCATAATATAAAAAAGTGTATACATATGGGATAAAAGATAGGAGGTCTACACATTGAAGCAAAAAATCACTATACAAAGAACAGAGCACCCGAAAGTCAAGCCCGATCAAAGGAATTTGGGGTTTGGCCGGTATTTCTCAGATCACATGTTTATATTGGACTACAGCATTGATAAAGGCTGGCATGATCCCCGCATAGTACCTTATGGACCATTATCACTGGATCCCTCTACAATGGTATTCCACTATGGACAGGCCATTTTCGAGGGACTGAAGGCATATAAGTCTAAGAACGGGAAAATCAACCTTTTTAGGCCAGATATGAATATGAAAAGAATCAATAACTCAAATCAAAGAATGTCTATCCCGCCAATTGATGAAGAGGCAGCTGTTGAAGCGGTTAAAACCCTTGTATCAATAGACAGGGACTGGATACCGGATGAACCCGGCACATCCCTTTATATCCGCCCCTTTATTATTGCAACAGACCCCTTTCTGGGAGTCAGAGCTTCAAACACATACAAGTTTATCATCATACTCTCCCCCAGCGGTGCTTATTACCCTGGCGGCATCAACCCCGTGAAAATTCTGATAGAGGACGAATATGTACGTGCTGTCAGAGGTGGGACCGGCTTTGCGAAAACTGCCGCTAACTATGCGGCAAGCCTTAAGGCGCAAGAGGTAGCTCAAGACAAGGGCTATGTACAGGTATTGTGGCTTGATGGCGTTGAGAGAAAGTACATTGAGGAAGTTGGATCCATGAATGTATTTTTCAGGATAGGCGATGAGGTCGTGACGCCGTCGCTGGATGGCAGCATTCTCCCCGGTATCACAAGAGATTCTTGTATTCTCCTTTTAAAGCATTGGGGCATTAAGGTTACTGAAAGGAAGCTGGCTGTGAAGGAGCTATTTGATGCACATGCTGCGGGAAAGCTTGTTGAAGCATTTGGCACAGGTACCGCTGCAGTTGTTTCCCCGATCGGAGAGCTGAACTGGGACGGCAATGTGATTACTGTAGGCGGAGGAAAAATCGGCGAGCTTTCCGCAAAACTCTATGAAACTATTACAGGAATACAGAATGGCACAATGAAAGACGAGCACAGCTGGATTAGTGAGGTAGAGTAAAGCAAGTGTAACAAATTAAATTATTTATGAACCTTCTAGGTTAATTGAGGATTGTTGTAGAGCGAGCGATTATTGCGTCAGCATATAATCGCTTTTCTTTTGCAGCTAAATAGCCATTTGGCTGGCATGTCAGGCCAGTATCCGGGTCATTATGCCCCCTTAGATTTTCATGCATACATCATGGATGCAGTAATTATTTGCGCAATTAGATAATAGAATTCTAAAGAAAGGTCAGAAAAGAGCTAAAAGAATGGTTTTTACATTAATCCTGCTTACAGCTTTACTAGTGCTCATAATAATATTACTACAGCCTTCAAAGGTTATACCTATAAAGCAGCTGTTATTACCTGGTCTTTGCATACTTTTCGTAATCTGTCTGATCCTTATGTCGGGGACGGTTCTTCAAGCAGTCATGAAGGGGCTGAAATTATGGGTTGACGCAATCATTCCCAGCCTCTTCCCCTTTTATGTGGCTGTGGAAATTCTAAATGCAACAGGTTTTCTGCGGACTTTTGATAAATTGCTAGATCCAATTATGAGACCTCTTTTCAATGTTCCAGGTAGTGCATCCTTTGCGCTGATAATGGGTATTTTATCCGGTTACCCTGTAGGGGCAAAAATAACAACTGATTTGCGCACCAAAGGTCTGGTAACAAGAACTGAAGCTGAGAGGCTTCTGGCATTCACAAACAACTGCGGACCTCTTTTTATTATAGGTGCTGTCGGGACAATTATATACGGCTGTACAGCATTCGGCCTTTTACTATTCGCCTGTCATATTTTAGCCGGTATTACCGTTGGGTTGCTTTTTCGCTTTTACAAAGCCAATAGGCATTCCTCCCGTCCCACAAGCCGTGGGAGAACCGTCCCTCTTGGGAGAACCGTCCCCCTTGGGAGAACCGTCCCCCTAGGTAAAATGCTTGGTGATGCCGTGAAAAACTCCATTACCGCTATTTTGGCGATAGGCGGCTTTGTAGTTCTCTTTTCAGTTATTATTCAACTTCTGACGGATACCGGCATAATTAGTTTTCTTGCTGAGATAAGCGGAGCTATACTTTCTCCAATTGGTTTTAGTAAAGAAGTTATGACAGGAATTTTGAGCGGTTTTATAGAAATAACAACCGGGTCAGGTCTTATTGGTTATGCATCTGCTGTACCGCTTTATGTGAAACTGCCGGCAGCAAGCTTCATAATTGGTTGGGCAGGCCTATCTGTGCATTCGCAGGTAATGAGCATTATTTCAAAAACTGATATTTGCATTCGTCCATACCTCGTCGGCAAATTTATGCAGGGCATATTTGCTGCATTTTATACCTGGGTGGGGCAAAAGCTATTTTTTGCTACGTTCCTCTTGGAGGGGACGGTTCTCTCAAAAGGGATAGTTCTCACGGAGAAACAAATTCTTGAATCAGTTGCTTCAAACAATCTCACAAATACATTTACTGGGAGATCATCAGAAATACTTGGAGCATCAACACTGTTAATGCTGATAACCTTAGTGCTATTCATTGTTTTTATTTTAATTACAAAACGAAATATGACATTAAAAGGCAGAATGTAAAGTCATAAAAGCGCTGGACATACTCAATTAGAATATTGGGAATTGGTCAGTGACTTGGCTCTACTTGAGCTCTTCACGATCTATTTTTATAACCTCGATTGTATCTGTCAAAATTTCTTCTACCTTATTCAAAATGCTGTTCGCATACTCTTTTGTTCCCAGCCTAATCTCACGAGCATTTTTCTGAGCCGCAGCAACAATCTCATTTGCCTGATCATATGCCTTTTTGGTTATTTCATGCTCATCTACCATTGACGCAATATTGTTCTCCGCATCCTTTAGCATAATGCTGGCTTCTTTCTGTGCATCCATCAATATCCTTTGACGCTCTTCCTTAACCCATTTCGCCTGTTTAATATCGTCAGGAAGCTTCAGCCTGAGTTCCTTGACAATTTCAAGTATTTCCTCCTTGTCAACCAGGCATTTACCGGACAACGGTACGCAAATACTCTTCTCTACCAAATCTTCCAATGTCTCAAGTATCGAAAGCATCTCCATGATTTTACCCCCTAAAATACTCTATCTGGCGGCCAGCTTACATACAATCCTATCCTTGATGCAATCGGGAACAAGCCCGTCAATACTCCCGCCTTTACCAGCAATTTCCTTCACTGCGCTCGAACTCAGATATGAGTAATTAACACTTGTCATCATAAAAAGGGTTTCCATATCCGGCTCAAGCCTCTTATTTAAAAGCGCCATCTGAAACTCATATTCAAAATCGGACATCGCTCTCAGCCCTTTAATTACAGCCTTTGCCCCCGTTTTTCTGACAAAATCAGCCAGAAGTCCGGAAAAACCAGTCACCACTATATCGTCCCTAATACCGATTGAACATTTGATCAGGTCAATACGTTCTTCCACAGAAAAAACAGGCTTCTTATTTTCATTACTTCCTACAGCAACAATCAATCTATCACAAATCTGAACAGCCCTCGTGATTACATCCAAATGGCCATTTGTGATTGGATCAAAGCTTCCGGGATATACTAAAACCATTAGCTCTACTTACCACCTTATAAAAAATTCCTACAGTTTATTCTTGCGTTACATTCTTGTGTATATCACATATTTTATATATTGTTATCATTGTATCACCGTATTTTCTCGTGTCAACCGCTTTCAGCTTACCACAGCTTTCAGGAAGGCCGTCAGAATGACTATGTTCCACAACAATAATACCATCGTCACTAATTATATCATTTTTTGTCACTAATTTTAATGTATTCTGAATAAAATTCTTATTATAGGGTGGATCCAGAAAAATTAGGTCAAATTTATAGCCATTCCGGTATAGCCTTTCAATACCGCTTTTGTAATCCTTTGAGTAGATCTCTGCCCGGTCTGCTAACTTTGTGTGTGCAAGATTCTCTCTTATAATATCGCAACTGTCCATGCTTTTATCAATGAAAACCGCCTTTTTTGCGCCTCTACTCAAGGCTTCAATACCCAGGCTGCCTGTTCCCGCAAAAACATCAAGCACATTACTATCGATAATTTCGGTGGCAATAATGTTAAAAATAGATTCCTTCACCTTATCTGATGTAGGCCTTGTGTCAATCCCCTTTATAGTTTTCAGTTTATGGCCTCGCGCTGAGCCGGATATTACTCTAAGCATATTTGTTGTCCACCTGCCCAAATCATTTGTGATTCCTTACTTTCTCAGCCTAATTCAAGCTAATTACATTTGCCGTTGCGCTAAATTTGTCCTTGACCGCCTGACCAAGTAGACGGTTTTGCGGAAGCTCCAGCTTCCTGTCCTTCTCTATTAGCTTCAAGGCGGCTTCCTGAGCCTGCTTTAACACATCCATATCCTTGTAAAGGTTAGCAATTTTCATATCGGGAATGCCATGTTGTCTGGTGCCAAAAAAGTCACCGGGCCCTCTGAGTTCAAGATCCTTTTCCGATATAACAAAACCGTCGGAGGTTTGCTCCATTACCTTCATTCTTTCACGTGCTATTTGCGATTTACTGTCGCTAAACAAGATGCAATAAGACTGATGCTCACCACGTCCTACCCTTCCTCTGAGCTGATGGAGCTGAGCAAGCCCGAATCTTTCAGCGTTTTCTACCACCATCAAAGAAGCGTTAGGCACATTTACCCCAACCTCAATAACAGTAGTGGATACCAGAATATCCATTTCACCTCTTACAAAGTCAAGCATGGTTTTGTCTTTTTCGGAAGTCTTCATTTTCCCATGAATCAAGCCAACCCTAAGGTCTTTGAAGGTCTTGTCAGCAAGTTCATCGGCAAGCTCAGAAGCAGCCTTTGCTTCCACTGCATCCGACTCTTCAACAAGCGGACACACAATATAGACCTGTCTGCCCTGGGTAACATGTTTTCTGATAAATTTGTTTATTCTCTCCCGCATACGCTCATCCACAGTATAGGTCTCCACTTTTTTTCTGCCCGGAGGCATCTCATCTATTATGGATATGTCCAGATCGCCGTATAATATGAGCGCAAGTGTTCTTGGTATCGGCGTTGCCGTCATGATAAGTATGTCCGGGTTTTCTCCTTTTTGTGATAAAATGGCTCTTTGCCTTACCCCGAATCTGTGCTGTTCATCTGTAATAACAAGGCCCAGATTCATAAAAACGACCTTATCTTCCAACAATGCATGAGTTCCAATTAAAACATCCACATTGCCATCTCTGACATCCTCAAGCAGCTCTCTTGCCTCTTTTGCTGAGCTGCTTCCCGTCAGAAGCGCTGTTCTGATGCCGAAACGTTCCAACATCGGCTTCACCGAGTGGTAATGCTGATCCGCCAGGATCTCCGTCGGAGCCATGAATGCTCCTTGATATCCGCTTTTTACAGCCTTGACAAGTGCTATTACCGCAATGATAGTCTTACCTGAACCAACGTCTCCTTGAACCAGACGGTTCATAACCTTGCCGGTTTCCATATCCTGTTCGATTTCTCCTAGGACTCTGATTTGCGCATTAGTCAATTTGTAGGGTAACCGACCTACAAACTCTCTTACCTGTGCACCTGCGCTAAATCTGATACCTGCCCCATCCAATTCAGGCAAAGATTTCAGGCCGATTAGCCCCAATTGAAGCAGAAGCAGCTCCTCGAATACTAATCTTTCGCGTGCTTTTTGGAAGGCGCTGTCGCTTTCAGGATAGTGTATATTGTAAATTGAAAATCGCCTATCAGCCAAACGATAATTCGTACAAAACCATTCAGGCAAAAATTCTGCCAACTCTTCCCCGGCACAGTCCAAAGCACTGCGTATTACAGCCCTGATAGCGTTTTGCGTTAACCTGCCTGTTGCCGGATAAATTGGAACTATTCTGCAGGTGTTGACAGGGTCGGATTCACTAAGCTTCTCATACACAGGATTGAGCACCTCAAAAGTCCTCTTCCTGGTTACCGTACCATAGAATATATACTTTTCACCCTTCTTAAAATAGTTTTTCAGGTAAGGTTGATTAAACCAAATCCCCTTAATTAACCCTGTGTCATCAGCAATAGTGACCCGTGTTATTACAAAACCTCTCCTTGGTCTGGATTCCACAGGCTTCGAGGCAATAGCTCCTTCAAAAGAAACCTTCTCTCCATCCTCCAACTGAATTATCTTTTTTAGCCTGCTCCTATCTTCATAGTCTCTTGGATAATGCGTAATCACATCTCCAATGGTAAAAACATCGAGCCTTTGAAAAAGTGCAGCTTTAACATCACCTACACCCTTTAGGTATTGTAATGGTTTTTTCAGCAATGTATTTGTCTTTTCCATAGTGCTTCTCCAAACCCTACCTATCACTTCACGACTTAAAATAATTGTAGCCGGTTCTCTGGCATCTGCCAAAAAGCTGCGATTGATACATATCATACTATACAATTTTAATATATTGCTGATTCATTTACCATACCTAATTAGTTTTGGGCATTTTGCGGTATAACATGTCTTAAGTTCCGTTAGCTGAATTGTAAAGGTTCCATCGCAAAAAGCATTAAAAAAATAGCCCTTGCGTATGTTGGCGCTATTGTGTTAAAATATTCATTGCTTTGTGGTATAATAAGCTCCAAACTAAAAGGAGGTGTAATATATATGGCAAAATGCGAAGTTTGCACTAAAGATACCGTATTTGGCAATAATGTAAGCCACTCGATCAGAAAAACAAATAGATCTTGGAAACCCAATATACGAAAAATTAAGATACTGGATAACGGAACTCCGAAGACAGTCAAGGTTTGTGCCAGATGTCTGCGTTCCAATAAAGTTACAAGGGCAATATGATATCAAAATCAAGGGGGTATCAAGAGAGATGATTTAGTTTTACTCACTGTGAACTAAATGTCCCTCTTGATTTCCTGATGCTTTCGAACTCTTCATTTCAATGTTTTATTAATTATTCATTCTAAGTATTTTTTTAATCAGATTCCCAAAAAACCTGGGCAGTTTTACAACCATAATCCTCATCGCCGGACTCCCCCTAAAAAGGTCTGATAGTATCATGGTATTCACAGCTCTTTTTTTGGTGCATGTCCCATCACTTCCAGTAAATCTCTATTACATCGCCCTGCTTAATGGTGTCGGTAAACGCGGCAGGTTTTCCGTTTAGCTTCAGTACAATGGTTCCCTGGGGTTTTGATAAATCAAAACTAATATAATTAAATATATCAACAAAAATATATTGTGCTCTATCGCCTTCTAAGATGACTTTCTCGCCATTAACAGTAAGCTGAAACCCTGATGGCACCGATGCGGTCTTTGAGGGGGACGGTTTTCCCTGAAGTGACGGTTCTCCCAAAGGAGCCCTCTCCAAATGAGAATGCTTCGTTTTTGTATCATTCCAATCGCTACAGATAATTTCGTCCCCATCTCTTAAAACATAATCCATACTACAGTCTTGGTTGTCGTTTACTAAAACCTCCCATTTATCTGCATTGTACCCGCCTGCTTCAAGAATATCCCCTAATGTTTTTATTCCAAGCACCCTGACTATGTCCCCATCTTTTATAATGGTATCCTTTTCAACTTTCACATCATTGATATAGAACTGCGCGCTAATATCAACAGGATTCCCATTCAGCTTTACTATTCCTGTAGAATATGGCGACGTAAGCTCATTAGCTCTAATTACCGCATCTTTTCCATCTTTAGCCGGAATTACAGTTATATTGTCTCCAAAAGCTATAGGTGCATCCAAACTCGAGACATTTCCATTAACATATATCTCTGCAGCATTACCGTGCTCTCCGCGTACATTCCTTGGCTCCCCATTAATTGAAAACGAAATCCCCTTTCCAGATCTCCCTATAAGATTCCCTGCGTCAAATCCAAACAGTATTAAAGAATCCGCAACTGTCAATTTCTTCGCATTGAGAAGCTTAACCTTCTTCCCATTTACCGTAACTGTCAAAAAATCCTTGCCGCTATTCATTTGCGCTGTTACCGCAATGCCGATTGGCGTAATGGATTCAGGTCCGAATAATTTTTTATCTTTAATCTTAATGTCTCTGATAATGCTTCTTCCTCTTACAACAACCCTTTCCTTCGCTAGTCCCAATTTTTCTGCAATCAACCCCGCAAGTCCCGGAATTCGACTGCCACCACCAACTAAAAAGACGGCATTTGGAGCCTTGTTGTTGTATTCAAGTATTCTTTCAGAAATTGCAGAAGCAAGAAATTGCAATGTCTCCTCAACTTCATTCAAGACTTCCGTGGCTGATACTGAATGCTTATTTTTCATAATATCGGTAAAGGTAATCTCATTTCTGTTAGACGAAAGAGCCATTTTTATTCTCTCTCCCGCTTTAAAGTCAACAAGATACTTCTGACATATCTGCTCAGATATCTCATCTCCTGCGACCGCAACCATCGAATAGGCGATTACACTGCCGTCCTTTGTAATTGCAATGTCGGACGTTCCCGCACCTACATCCACCAATGCCAGATTCAACAGTCTAATATCAGCTGGAATCGTAACATTAATTGCAGCAATTGGTTCGAGAGTCAAACTTCTGACTTCAAGGCCGATTTTACTCATAACTGAGTAGAGACTGTCCACTACAATCAGTGGAAGAAAGGTTGCCAACACGTCAGCACCAACACTCTTAGCTTTATGACCGGTAAGCTTCGAAATCACAAATCCATTCAAATAATAATTGATGACACTATATCCAACGCAATAAAACTGCGTTTTTTCATTGGTCGCAGTTTCTTCATCTAAAACCATTTGAGCTTGCTGGATACCCTCTATTTCCAGACTATTAGCAAAATCAGCATCAATCTGTGTCGTTTGATCAAATTTTTTGTCAACTCTAACTTGACATGTTTTCAGCACCCTACCCGCAGCTGCAATTGCAACCCCTTTCAACTCAAATCCTATTCGAGCCTCTAATTTTTGCTTAACTTTCATTGCCACAGATGCAACCTGATCAATATCATGTATCTGTCCATCCTGCATCGCTCGGTATTCATGATCACATGCTTCAATTGCAATAACTCTGAAGCACTTATCTTCCTGGACACCAACAACACCGACAACAGTCCTTGTACCAATGTCCATGGCAAATACAATATCATCAGGGTTGATTTCAGGTCTTGAGGCTTTCTGGGGCGGCACGTTTTCCACAAGCTTAATTACCCTACCCCTTTTTTTAGCTTTAGAACCCGCCTTTTTGTTACTAGCCGCATTCATGCTTTTTCTCTCGCTATCCTCGCTCATAACATATCCCCTTAATACATTACGTAAACTCATGTCACCTATACCTGCATCTGTAATCGAAGATCATTTTTGCGTAGCGCACACGAAAATATGTGTCTTAGGCAAGCATCAAGTAGTATTTCGACAATTTATATAGAATTCCTTCTTATTATGGGTTCAGTAATCTATGATATCGTGCATTTAGCTTCACACAATAGGCTTCTAGACTCTATTTTGTGCCCGAAGCATCCGAAATATGTGCCGCGCCGAATTTACAGAAGGGTAGGATTCCACACCTCTCACACAATGGTTTTCTGGCGTTGCAAATCGCCCTGCCATGAAACACCAACTGGTGGCAGAAGCTTCCCCACTTGTCCTCCGGAATTATCTTCATTAAATCATACTCAATTTTCTCCGGGTCCTTGTTATCAGTTAATCCTATTCTATTCGATAGTCTCTTTGCATGGGTATCTACAACGATCCCAGGAATCCCGAAATAGTCATTCCTCAAAAGATTTGCAGTTTTTCTGCCGACGCCGGGTAATTTCAACAGACTATCCATATCTGAGGGAACTCTTCCCCCAAATTCCGAAATAATCATCCGACATGCACCGATAATATTTTTTGCTTTATTTCGGTAGAACCCTGTTGACCTAATATCCTGTTGAAGCTCTAATAAATCTGCATTTGCAAAGTCATAAACCGTCTTATATTTTTTAAAAAGATCCTTTGTAACAATATTCACACGGGCATCCGTACATTGCGCAGCCAATTGCGTTGCAACCATGAGCTGAACCGGGTCCTCGTAACAGAGTGAACACTCCGCATCGGGATACATTTTCTCAAGCTGATCAATTACCTCTGTTGCCCTTTCTTGCCTATTCATCACTTCCTCCTCTTATTCACTGCATCAATGTACATTTCCACGTATTTGGTCGCCGACTTATTCCATGAAAAGTCTGATTTCATAGCCCTAACAACTAACTTATCCCACTCATCCGGCTTTTCTTTGTACACCGTAATCGCTCTATCAATTGCATCAAGCATCTCATCAGATGAAAAATTGCTAAATGAAAAACCATTCCCTCGTTTTGTATCCGCATTATAGTCGATAATCGTCTCCGCAAGCCCTCCTGTGGCTCTCACTATCGGAATCGTACCATATCTCAAACTAATGATTTGCCCCAGCCCGCATGGTTCAAAGCGCGAGGGCATAAGGAACATATCACTTCCTGCATAGATTTTTTGTGCAAGCTTTGTATTAAATTCAAGGTGGACTGAAATTTTCTCCGGGTATTTAGCTGCAATTCTTCTAAAATGATCCTGATAATAATCATCGCCTGTCCCAAGCAAAACAAATTGTAAGTCTTTCGCCATAAATTCATCAATTCGATCAATAATGAAATTAAGACCCTTCTGACCGGATAGCCTTGATATAAGGCCAACCACAGGCACATTACTCTCCTGAAGACCTATTTCTTTTTGTAGCGCAATTTTGTTTATTTTCTTGTCCTGAAAACTGTCGATCCCAAAATTGTGTTCAATAGATTTGTCTGTCTCAGGATTAAATTCCTCATAATCGATTCCATTCAATATACCGAACAGATCTGCTGAGCGTTTTTGTAACAGTCCTTCCAAGCGCTCGCCATACTGCGGTGTTTGAATCTCCTTCGCATATACACTGCTGACAGTGGTAATAACATCTGCATACACAAGACCTGTCTTCATAAAGCTAAACATTCCGTAGAATTCAGTCTTTTCCGGTGTAAAAACTTCGTAACCAACATTGAGCAGGTTGACCACATAACTTGGGAAATTGCCCTGATACTCAAGATTATGCACTGTATATACAGTAGAAATTTCACTATAGAACTCATCGTTCTTCAGCCGCTCCTTTAAGAGCAGGCATATCGGCCCGGTATGCCAATCATTGCAGTGAATGATATCGGGTATAAAATCAATAAGCGGAAGCATCTTAAGAGCAGCCTTGCAAAAAAACACAAAACGCTCGGCATCATCAAAGTGACCATAGATGCCCTCTCTATCAAAATACTTGTAGCTATCGGCAAAATAGACAGGCAGGCTTCCTTTTTTCCCTGTCACCTTGTGATTAATATCAACCTTCCTTACAATACATGTCTCAGTCCTGTTTTCAATTTGGACCGGGAAATCTGTTACATACTTAAAATCGCCCTTAATCAACCTGTATTTTGGCATAAGGACCCTAACATCATGCCCCAACTCCAGCAATGCCTTGGGCAGGGATCCGGCTACATCTGCCAGTCCCCCGGTTTTCGCAAAAGGGGTCATTTCTGCAGTAACATACAGAATCTTTAGCCTTTTTGTATTCATCTAGACCTCCATCTGTTTTTCACATTATATTCTAATGAGAAATTAAAGGCAACACATCCCAAATTTCGTCTTATCCGAATAATGAAACCGCCAAAGCTTTATTTAAAATACCGTATGCCGGATTCAAACAACCTCTGATCTTTGGCGCCGGGGACGTTTCTGCAGACATTGCTTCCTATCCTCTCAGAATGCCCCATCTTGCCAAGGATTCTTCCATCAGGACTGGTTATGCCTTCAATAGCGTGCATCGATCCGTTTGGATTGTACCTGATGTCATAAGTAGCCCTTCCCTCCAAGTCAACATACTGCGTTGCAATCTGCCCATTGATAGCCAATTCTGCAATCTCTGCCTCAGTAGCGACAAACCTGCCCTCAGCGTGCGATACCGCTATCGTGTGTATCTCCCCCACATTTGCATTACACAACCATGGCGATTTTGCTGAGGCAATCCTGGTCTGCACCATGCATGAAACATGCCTGCTAATAGAGTTAGTTGTCAAAGTTGGACTATTTGCACTCATATCCCTAAATTCGCCGTATGGCAGAAGTCCTAATTTGATAAGGGCTTGAAATCCGTTGCTGATTCCAAGTATAAGGCCGTCCCTGTTGTTGATCAGATCCATTACGGACTCTTCAATATATGGATTTCTGAAAACTGTTGCAAAAAACTTAGCCGAGCCCTCCGGTTCATCACCGGCACTTAAGCCGCCGGGGAACATAATAATCTGGCAATTCTCTATTTTTTGCTGCATCACTTGCATTGTCTCTCTAATATTAGAAGGTGTAAGGTTCTTTACAATCTGAATGTCTACAGCCCCTCCCGCATTCTCGAATGCTCTCGTCAATTCATATTCGCAGCTGTTGCCTGGGAAGACCGGAATAAATACTCTGGGTTTTGCGTATGATCTGTGCAATGTATTACTTTGCGGCGCATCCTTACCACAATTAATTCTGGTTTGGCAGCTGAATGTTTCGGCGCTGCCGTCATTATTGTCAACCTTTGTCGGGAATACTGATTCTAATGGCTCCATCCAGGCCTCCAATGCCTTACTTAATTCAAGAATCGTCCCCTTATCCCCCAACACTATCTGCGCTTCCTTTATTGTATGGCCGATAATGGAATAGTCCAGTCCGGCAAAAAGCTCATCTGCATCATAGCTGCTGTCTATTTCCAACAATAATGAGCCATAGTCCGCTCCGAATAGATCCGAGCTACATGATGCCTTCTCGATCTCAATTCCAATCATATTGCCAAAACACATTCTGCTGACAGCCTCTGCGACACCGCCATTCCGAATAGAGTGTGCTGCTAATATTTTGTCTTCTTTCGCCAACTCATGAACTGTGGAATAGTTTCTATCCAGCTGTGTAAAATCAGGCAGCTTGTTCGAATTTTTAGCTAGTTTGAGTAGTACTAGCTGACTTCCAATCTTCTTAAACTCAGTTGAGAGCACATGATTAGCATCACTGGCAGCCACGGCAAAGGCAACCAGTGTCGGTGGTACGTCAATGTCCTTGAATGTACCGGACATACTGTCTTTACCTCCTATAGAAGGCAATCCAAGCTTATCCTGCACATAATATGCCCCAAGCAATGCGCTGAATGGTTTGCCCCATTTTTCAGGGTTTTCCCCCAGCTTCTCAAAATACTCCTGCAGGGTTAGCCTGATCTTATGGTAGTCACCGCCCATAGCCACTATTTTCGCAATAGCTTCAATGTGGGCGTAGACTGCTCCATGAAAAGGACTCCACTTTGCAATCGTCGGATTGAACCCATATGACATAAGTGTACAGGTTTTTGTATCTCCCTTTAAAACGGGTAGCTTTCCCGCCATCCCTTCAGCCGGACTGAGTTGATATTTCCCTCCAAAAGGCATCAACACAGTGCCGGCACCGGCTGTACTATCGAATCCTTCAACCAAACCTTTCTGACACCCAAATTCCAGCCTCTGCAAATTCTGCGCCCACAAATCGGGGGACACTTCCAGACGGGGGGACGGTTCTTCCAACCAATCCGCTCCAGGCGAGTTGACATAAACATTCGTATTTTGCCTTACACCGCTCGTATCAATAAACTCCCTGCTCATATCTACAATTATCCTGCCGCGCCATTTCATTCTTAAACGACCGGTATCTGTAACAACAGCAACTCTTGTAGCTTCCAAATTTTCATCCTGGGCCTTTTGGATAAACTCCTGCTCATCATTTTTTGATACAACAACTGCCATCCTTTCCTGGGATTCTGAAATGGCAAGCTCAGTACCATCAAGTCCTTCGTATTTTGTCGGCACCTTATCTAAATCAATGTCCAGCCCGTCAGCGATTTCACCAATTGCAACAGACACACCGCCTGCCCCAAAATCATTGCATCTTTTTATCATGCGACTGACTTTTCCCTTTCGGAAAAGCCTTTGAATATTCCTTTCGATTAAAGCATTTCCCTTCTGTACTTCAGCGCTGCACGTCAGAAAGGATTGCTCATCGTGCTCCTTGGAAGATCCTGTTGCCCCTCCGCAACCATCACGTCCGGTCCTGCCCCCAAGCAAAATAATGCTATCCCCTGCTGTGGGCTTTTCCCTGACAACATTCCTTTTAGGAGCCGCCGCTATTACCGCACCTAATTCCATACGTTTCGCCACATAGCCCTCGTCATAAAGCTCTGCCACCTGTCCCGCCGCAAGCCCGATTTGATTTCCATAAGAGCTATAACCGGCAGCCGCAGTGGTTGTTATCTTCCTTTGGGGCAATTTCCCCGCCAGCGTATCCTTTACATTTGCCCTGGGATCGCCGCTGCCTGTAATTCGCATCGCCTGATAAACATATGACCGTCCTGATAAGGGATCTCTTATCGCACCGCCAAGACAGGTTGACGCACCACCGAATGGTTCAATCTCCGTTGGATGATTATGGGTTTCGTTCTTGAACATAACTAGCCAATCTTCATTCTTTCCATCAATATCCGCATTAACAACAATGCTGCAAGCATTTATCTCATCCGAAACATCCAGGTCATCCAGTTTCCCTCTTTTTCTCAACTCTTTCATAGTAATCGTGGCTAAATCCATTAGGCAAATATCCCTATCCCGGCTGTCGTAAACAAATTTTCTGGATAACAAATACTGTTCGTATGTGGATTTCATGAGCTCACTAAATGGCCCATCTTCGAATTCTATGTTGCAAATTTTTGTTTGAAATGTGGTGTGCCTGCAATGATCGGACCAATAGGTGTCGATTACTCTAATCTCGGTAATCGTTGGATCCCTTTGCTCCTTCTCAGAAAAATACTGTCTGCAGAATTCCAAGTCCTCCTGGGACATAGCCAAACCAAGGTCATCGTGCAAACTGGCTAACTCTTCCTTTGTCATCAAACAAAATCCGTTTATTTGAGGAATGTCCTCCGGGTAATCCCATTCCATATCAAGCGTTTCGGGCTTCTCCATAGAAACCTCCTTGCTTTCAACGGGATTAATGTAATACTCTTTTATCCTTATCAAATCCTCATCTGATACTTCACCCTCAAGCACGATTATTTTTCCCGCCTTGCAGCGTGGCTTTTCTCCAAGAGTAAGAAACTGTAGGCACTGCGATGCTGAATCTGCTCTTTGGTCATATTGCCCGGGGAGGTATTCTATTGAAAATGCTCTTTCCTTTGGTGAAAACTCTATCTCTTCTTCATACAAACAATCAACCGCCGGCTCAGAAAAAACAACATGCCTTGCAGCCAAATACTCATCGTCAGTTATGTCTGTTACATCATACCTGTTAATAATACGTACGCGCTGAACGGAATTAATTCCAAGATTATTCTTAATATCTTCACAAACACCTACTGCCTCAACATCATATCCTTTTTTCTTTTCTGAAAAGACACGCCTGATTTTATGCCTCTGGTCCATTTCACTCATAATTTTCTTTTCGCTCATAATTTCCACCCTCGCATCCGGCATTAAGCCATATTTTTAAATTATTTCATCTGCTTATTTCATTTACAATCATTCTAACCGGCTTTATTCTGATATATAGCTTTACAATAAAATTATACAATGATATAATACATAAATAAAATTAATATATTTAATGTTTGCCATTAGAATTTATTATGGATATTAACTTTGAACTGTATAAAATCTTTTACATAGTTGCTAAATCCGGAAGCTTCTCGGCAGCCGCCAGAGAGCTTTTTGTCACGCAATCCGCTGTAAGCCAATCAATTAAAAGCCTTGAGACGCAAACGGGCAGTACGCTTTTTATAAGAGGTGCCAAAAATGTGAAACTGACTTCTATTGGAGAAATACTATATAGCCATGTGGGACAGGCTTACACCCTACTAAAAACAGCAGAGGGCAAAATGCAGGAAATGCAATCATTGGGATCAGGTGAAATTCGAATAGGAGTCGGCGATACAATATTGCATCACCTTCTGATTCCAGTTCTGCAAGAATTTGTAGATAAATACCCCAATATTAAGATACAAATTATTAACAGAACCTCTCCGGGAATTATTGACTCACTCAAAGCAGGTCTCGTCGATCTTGGAATAGCGACCTTGCCTGTGACAGATAAGAACATTGAAACTCCGGAATTTCGCGAGGTTGAAGATGTATTTGTCGCATCGTCGCGCTTTAGCCATCTAAAGGACAGACTTGTCAGGTTAGATGAATTAAGCTCTCTCCCCCTTTTATTGCTTAAGAAGGAAAGTTCAACCCGACGCAATCTTGACTTACTCTTCGCTTCAAAAGGATTGAATATTGTCCCTGAAATTGAGCTCGAAAGCATAGAGCTTTTGGTTGAATTATCGAAAATCGGACTTGGGGTTGCTCATGTTTTGAAGGAAAGCGCAGCCGAATTTGTATCAAGAGGCGACCTTTTTATTCTGAACCTGGTTGAACCGATACCAGTGAGAAAGCTGGGTATTGCTAAATTAAGAAACGTCCCCCTATCTCCTTCAGCCGAGGTATTCGCAACAATGCTCCTTGAGTGAGAAATGTCCCACCAAAAAACATTAGTTTTTTTTACGTTTATTGATTCTTCATGCTGGACGTGTACATTTCATGACCCTTTTGTGTTATTATTTATAGATATACAATGAAATTGAAAGACCAACTATTAAAAGTCAAGCCCTAAAATGAGAAATTTTTGAATGAATT
>CAYOKA010000027.1:0-22584 GCA_964404395.1 uncultured Oscillospiraceae bacterium
TCTTGTCTCCTCGATCTTCTAAAAAGGTATACGATATGGGTATTGAGACAATGCCGTCGGAATCAGTATGCTATCCTGCTAAGCTGGTTCATGGCCACATTATGTGCCTGGTTAAGAGCGGCGTGAAGAACATATTTTACCCATGTCTACCTTATGAGAAGAGAGAGGATGAACAGGCTGATAATTGCTTTAATTGTCCGATTGTTACCTCCTATTCGGAGGTTATCCGCACGAATATGGATGTGCTGGAGGAACAGGATATAAACTTTATGAACCCTTTTCTTCCCTACTACAATAAGAAGCGGCTTGGTGAAAGGCTATATGAGGAGCTTAAGCAATTCGGCCCGAGTAAAAGGGAGGTTAAGGCTGCTGTCGATAAGGCGTGGCGGGAGGATGAACGGTTTAAAGGTCTTGTCAGGAAAAAGGGAGAAGAAGTGGTAGCGCAGCTGGAAAGGGATGGCGGCAAGGGAATTGTGCTTGCGGGCAGGCCTTATCATATCGATCCTGAAATCAACCACGGTATTCCAAATCTTATTACAGAGTTCGGCATGGCAGTGCTGACTGAGGACGCCGTTACCCACCTGAGCAAGGCTGCAAGGCCGCTGCGCATTGTGGATCAATGGATGTACCACACTAGGCTTTATTCAGCTGCGAGCTTTGTTGCAACCAGGGATAGCCTGGAGCTTGTGCAACTAAACTCCTTTGGATGTGGCTTGGATGCTGTAACGACAGATCAGGTTCAGGAAATACTCCATGAGGCCGGGAAAATTTACACTGTTTTAAAGATAGATGAAATTAGTAATCTTGGGGCTGCAAGGATCCGTCTTCGTTCGCTGAAGGCTGCGATTGAGGAGCGGGATAGATGTGGTTATCATTTTGACAAGAAGCAATATAGCTATAAGAAAACAGTTTTCACAGAGGAAATGAGAGACAAGCACACCATTTTGGCACCTCAAATGTCTCCTATCCACTTCCAGTTTCTTGAGACGGCTTTTAGGGAGGCAGGCTATAACATGGAGATATTACCCTCAGTTGATAGGGAGGCTGTGGATGAAGGACTTAAGTATGTGAACAATGATGCCTGTTATCCATCCATTTTAGTGACCGGACAGCTGATGGAGGCATTGAAGTCAGGACGATATGATCCGGACAATACTTCACTAATTATTACACAGACAGGCGGAGGCTGCAGAGCTACCAACTACATTGGTTTCATAAGAAAAGCTGTAAATGATGCAGGATTTGAACAGGTGCCGGTTATTTCGCTAAATGCCCTTGGGCTTGAGAGCAATCCCGGCTTTAAAATAACAGTAGGCCTTGTTAACAAGGCGCTTATTGCTTTGGTATACGGTGATTTGTTGATGCGTGTGCTGTATAGGGTTAGGCCCTATGAGAAAATTAAGGGATCGGCAGATATGCTCTATGACAGCTGGGTGGAGCGTTGCAAGGAGTCTGTGCGCAGCGGTAAGTACAGAGAATTCAAGAGAAATATTAGCCGGATAGTTAGAGATTTTGATAACCTTGAGATAGTTGACACTCGTAAGCCCAGAGTGGGACTGGTTGGAGAGATTCTCGTCAAGTTCCATCCCACTGCCAATAATGATGTGGTGGGTGTGGTTGAAAGGGAGGGTGCCGAGGCAGTGATGCCTGATTTGACAGACTTTTTCCTCTATTGTGCATATGGACCGAATTTTAATCGCAGATATATGTCTGATTCCATTAGTAAAACAATTACCGGTAATCTGGTTATTGAAGGGATAGAGCTGTACAGAAGGCACATGAAAAAGGTTTTGACTGCCAGCAAGCGGTTTGAAGCACCGTCCTCAATTTATGAGTTAGCCGAGAAGGCTTCAAAAGTATTATCACTAGGCAATTGCACCGGAGAGGGGTGGTTTTTGACGGCGGAGATGATTGAGCTGATTGAAGAGGGTGCGGCTAACATCATATGTATGCAACCCTTCGCCTGCCTGCCCAACCACGTAACCGGCAAAGGGATGATAAAGGCCCTGAAGAAGGAGTACCCGAAGGCTAATATAGTGCCTGTGGATTATGATCCCGGTGCCAGCGAGGTAAATCAGCTTAACAGGATAAAGCTGATGATGGCTACTGCCTTTAAAAATATGGAGGATGGCATGGAAACAAACCCATAGATTATCTATAAATTCTATCACGGGAAAAGTACCCGAACTTGTCATAATATATCCGGCCTGTCGAATATGCTTTTATATGACTTATACTTCAACTTATACTTGGACTATTGAAGTTTTGCAATGGGCTGGAGGAAACATGGAAAACAGGCATAAGCAAAGTGTATATAACAGGCATAACAATAAAATCTCCAATACTATTTTGATTCTATTACTCTGTATACTTGCTGTTATGATAGGGGTTCAGATTGGGAACCTTTGGTACAAGCTCAATGCTAATTTGGTTGAAAAGGTGGATTCAGAGAGCTTTAAGAATACCATTAATGCTTCAATTCCCATAATAGAGACTATTTATAACAGCGGAAAGTCCAGCGTTTCACTATCGGGGGAAATAAGTGAGCTGTTCGTGAGAGTCTTTAGTTTTGATTTGAATTCTCCAGCTACAATTTTTAATGTGCAATCCCCTCTATTCATGAGCTATTACAACAGGGAATATAGGAGTGAGCATGACATTCCTGGCGCAGGCGCTCCGGAGGCAAGCACTCAGGTTAATGATGGAAAGGGTGATGTAGATACCCCCAGTGTCGACCCAAAGGGGGAAGGCTTGAACAATGTAGATGAGAGCAAGAAGGGAAGGGGAGATGGCGCAAATAGTCCGGGCACGGGTGAGAGCGGAGGTCAGGGAACAGGCGACAGTACTGGCGACGGTAAAGGCGAAGGCGGCAAAGAGGGCGACGGCATAAAGCAAGGTGATGGAACAGGCGGGGAACAGGCGCAGGGCAAGGATGCAGCAGAAAAGCAAGGCATTGATCCGCAACCGGTCAGCAGCGTTATCTATGAGGAAGAGGATGAGAATGAGGATGATAGCGATTTAGTGACTTCGGATGAAATAGTGATTCGAAACTTTACTAAGCACTTGATTAATATCAAGGAGCTGCTGGAAAAACCACTTAATATAGATTTCGCGAAAAAGGGTCCAAAGGTGTTGATTTATCATACTCACACCAGTGAGAGCTATGTCCTCAAAGAGTCGGATTTAGGAAAGAAGGATGTACCCAGCTTTAATTCCAATCCAAAATATAATGTGGTAAGAGTCGGAGAAGAGCTGGCACGAAATTTAAAGAAATACGGAATTGAAACATTGCACAACGGAACGGTGCATGATAAGAGTCGGCCTGCGGCATATAGCTTATCCATCGACACATTGAAAAGCTACAAAAAGAGCTACCCATCCATAAAGGTGTTCGTCGATCTTCACAGGGACGCAGTAGGAAAAGAAAAACCGAAGCTTCGGATGGTTAAAAAGATAAATGGGAAGAATGCGGCACAGATTATGTTCGTAGTGGGTGCGGACGGCACGCTGCCCCATCCTCAGTGGAAGGAGAACCTGAAATTTGTACTAAAGCTTCAGAAAAAGCTGAATGAAAAGTATCCGGGCCTTGCAAAACCGGTGTGGATAGTTGGTAAGCGATATAATCAGCAGATTTCTAATCAGTCAATTCTGATAGAGGTAGGCGGGGATGGCAATCTTTTGAGTGAATGCCTGGAGAGTACCAAATATCTTGCAGAGGTGCTCAATGAAGTGATGTCGGGAGAGTGATATTTATTTTAAAGCTGTTCATTAAATAAAGGACAACAGGTAATAATAGATGAAAGCATGTAGCTTCAAAATCTCGGAAGGATCAAAGCAGCCTATGTCCAGCAGACTTGAAAGGTTCCGACGAAAAAGGATCACAAAAAAAAGAACAATAGCAGCAATATTGCTGTTCTTTTTTCTACTCTTTTTTGGTATTATGACAGCAGACTTCGGAGTAAACAATCTTATTGACGGTAATATAGGCGATGCAATTGTTGCTGTTAACAACTATGATGACAGTGTCGAAATAAGGCTGATGAACCGAAGTATCATACTGAATAAGCAGTATATCAACAGGGATATAAGGACTCTCAGGGAAAAGCTGAGCGAGCTATTTGAGTGAAAAATGGGATGGACAGATATGCACTCGCCAAAATTCATGCTATAATAACATATTGATGCAAAATAAAAATCATTGAGATACAAGGGGAAAAATTAATGTTAGGCAACAGGCAGGACTATATAAGAAATTTTTGTATAATAGCACACATAGATCATGGTAAGTCAACGCTGGCAGATCGCATGATACAAATGACGGGTGTCCTTACGCAAAGGGAAATGCAGGAGCAGGTTCTTGATAATATGGACATTGAGCGTGAGCGTGGAATTACTATAAAAGCGCAGGCTGTGAGAATGGTATATCGGGCGCAGGATGGGAATGAGTATATTTTAAATCTCATCGATACCCCCGGCCATGTGGATTTTAATTATGAAGTTTCCAGAAGCATTGCAGCTTGTGAGGGTGCAGTTCTCGTGGTGGATGCGGCACAAGGTATTGAAGCGCAAACGCTGGCCAATCTTTATCTTGCGCTGGAGCATAACCTTGAGATTATACCGGTTATAAATAAGATTGACTTGCCCAGCGCCCAGCCTGAGCATGTTAAGAAGGAGATTGAGGATGTAATCGGGTTGGATTGCGCAGACGCTCCGGAAATTTCGGCAAAAAACGGATTGAATATTGAAACTGTTCTCGAACAAATCGTAAAACAGATACCGCCGCCAAAGGGTGACGAAGAGGCTCCGCTTAAGGCCTTGATTTTTGATTCCTTCTATGACAGCTACAAAGGAGTCATTGTTCACATCAGAGTGATGGAAGGATCAGTCAAGCCCGGTGATACAATCCGGATGATGTACACTAAAAAAGAGTTTTTGGTAAATGAGATAGGGTACTTCAGACCCGGCCAATATACACCTGCTACTGAGCTACTCGCCGGAGACGTGGGCTTTATTTCAGCCAGCATTAAAAATGTAAAGGATACTAGAGTAGGTGACACTGTTACATTGGCAGAGAGACCTGCGGCAGAACCGCTGCCCGGTTATAAAAAAGTACTGTCCATGGTGTTTTGTGGTATTTATCCCGCAGATGGAGCCAGGTATGACGACCTAAGGGAGGCCTTGGAGAAGCTTCAGCTTAATGATGCTTCCCTTACATTTGAACCGGAGACATCGAACGCTCTGGGCTTTGGTTTTAGATGTGGTTTTCTTGGACTTTTGCATATGGAAATTATTCAGGAAAGGCTGGAGAGAGAATATGATTTGGATTTGGTTACGACTGCTCCCAGCGTTATTTATAGAATTAAGGTGACGGACGGTCAGGTTCTGGAGATAGATAACCCTACAAATATGCCTCCTGTTACGTCTATTGAGAAAATGGAGGAGCCGATGGTTAATGCGACCATTATGACACCTATTGATTATGTGGGCAGCATTATGGAGCTTTCTCAGGAAAGACGCGGCGTATACAAGGATATGTCATATTTGGATGAATCCAGAGTGATGCTTACATATGAGCTGCCGCTGAATGAGATTATTTACGACTTTTTTGATTCGCTGAAATCCAGAACTAAGGGGTTTGCATCCTTTGACTATGAACTGACTGGGTACAAGGAGTCAAATCTTGTAAAGCTGGACATCCTACTCAATGGGGAAATTGTGGACGCTCTTTCCTTTATCGTCCACTCAGAAAAGGCTTATGCAAGGGGCAGGCGGATTGCGGAGAAGCTGAAGGATGCAATACCGCGGCAACAGTTTGAAATCCCCATACAGGCCTGCATTGGCGGCAAAATTATTGCCAGGGAAACGGTAAGAGCATACAGGAAGGATGTTTTGGCCAAATGCTACGGCGGCGATATTTCAAGGAAGAAGAAACTGTTGGAAAAGCAAAAGGAAGGGAAGAAGCGCATGCGGCAGGTAGGCTCGGTGGAGGTGCCGCAGGAGGCGTTTATGAGTGTGCTCAAGCTGGATAATTAGGCCGTAAGGCTTGGAAATAGGGTGTTTTTTTTGGATAAAGGTATAGGGGTATATATTCATGTGCCCTTTTGCAAATCAAAATGCTATTATTGTGATTTCAATTCCTATTCCGGCATGGATTACCTTGCCGGCTCTTATTTTAATGCTCTTTATTCTGAAATAGAGAAAAGATCCGATGCTATTGAAGACCGTCCTGTGCGGTCTATCTTTATCGGCGGAGGGACACCCTCCTTAGTGGACCCTGAGTATATTAGCAGACTGCTTGAGCTTTGTTCAAAGCATTTGCGGATAGATTGCGAGGCTGAAATCAGCATGGAGGGTAACCCCGGGACGCTTTCCTATGACAAGCTGAAGGCATATAAGGCAGCTGGGGTAAACCGCCTTAGTATTGGACTTCAAGCCTGGCAGGACAAACTGCTCAAGAAGCTTGGAAGGATCCACGACAGCAAGCAGTTTGTTGAAAACATTGAGGCTGCGTACATGACGGGGTTCCGGAATATTAATGTGGATCTGATTTTTGGACTGCCCGGACAAAGCTTTGAAGACTGGAAGGAAACACTGGAGGCTGTGACATCGCTAGACCAGGGGGGCGGTTCTCCCGGTTTGACGCACCTGTCCTGCTATGACTTGATAATCGAAGAGGGGACGGTTCTTGGCGACAGGCTCAAAGCCGGAACATTGACAGCTGTAGAGGACGAGCTGGACAGAAGGATGTATGAATATACCATTGAAATGCTTGCGGAGAATGGCTTTCATCAATATGAGATATCCAATTTTGCCAGACCGGGCTACGAGTGCAGGCATAATCTTGTTTACTGGGAGGCACGCGAATATGCAGGCTTTGGAGCAGGCTCCCACTCTTACTTGGACGGTTATCGATTTAATAATGTGGCAGAAATCGAGCATTATATTGAGACGGTTGAGTCTTCCTTTGTCAATGTAGCGGATGAGAAGGCCGGTGCTGTAAAGCACAAGGGTGCAGATTATACGGGTCTTAAAGGCCTATATGAGGATGTGCAATTCATCGATAAGGAGGAAGCCATGTCAGAGTTCATGATTCTTGGCCTGCGCCTCAATCGGGGTGTTTCGGAAGGGGAGTTTATGGGAAGATTTGGTGAAAGCCTTAAGTGCATGTATGCTGATAGGCTGGAAACGCTGGAAGATAGGGGCTTGCTTGTTTATGATACTTCGGGGTGCCGTCTTACACGGCTTGGCTATAATCTTGCAAACAAGGTATTTGTGGAGTTCATATAAATTTTGCTTGACAAAAAATTAATAAGATGATATTTTTAATGTAGATTAGCACTCGACGGGCTAGAGTGCTAACAAACAAAACCGAGGTGTATGAGATGAGTATGGATGATAGAAAGAAAAGAATTCTTCAGGCCATCATCGATGATTACATTGATACGGCTGAGCCAATTGGATCAAGAACTGTTGCCAGAAAACACGAGCTCGGGTTGAGCTCGGCTACTATTAGAAATGAGATGGCAGATCTTGAAGAAATGGGTTATTTAGCTCAGCCGCACACATCGGCGGGCCGGGTACCTTCAGACAAAGGTTACCGCCTGTATGTAAATCAGTTGATGCAGGTTTATGAACTGCAGGATGATGAGATCAAAAGGATAAGGTCTGCGATGGAACTGCGCATAAACGAGCTAAACCAGTTAATTAGACAGGCTTCGGCTGCTTTGTCTAGTTTTACGAAATATACATCAGTGGCTGTGGCATCGCAGATGAAGAACAGTAAGGTTAAGGCCGTGCAGGTAGTGCCGATAGAGGCAGACAAAGCGATGGTTATCGTCGTAACTAATGCGGGGGTTATTCGCAACAGTATTATTAAGGTATCCGATCAGGTGCGACCGGAAGCGCTGATTATGATTTCCAATGCCTTGAATGACAAGCTGACCGGTCTGACTGTCGAACAGGTCAACAGCAAGATCAACAGTGGATTGGTTAGTGGATTGGAAATTGAAATAGGCATACCGGAGGAGATTTTGACTCCGATACTGGACTGTGTTGAAGGATGCATTAATCAAATTGACAATACGGAGGTTTACGTTGAGGGTACGACAAATGTGCTGAACCACCCCGAGTTTAGAGATATCATGAAAGCAAAGGAATTCATGAGCATGCTTGATGAGAAGACCTGCATCGGTAAAATAGTGTTCGATGCGTTTGATTCAGAAGACGGGATCGTTATTAGGATAGGCTCGGAAAATGATTTGTTGAACATTAGGAATTGTAGTCTTGTTACTACTAATTACAATATTGCAAATACTTTTGTCGGCACAATTGGGCTTATAGGTCCTACAAGGATGGAATATCCTAAGGTGGTATCATCAATGGGCTATATCAGAAAGTTTATGAATGAAGAAATAAGAAGGTTTTTTGGTTTGGATGCAGGCAGTGACAAATAACCCGCCTGAAAGCGGTGGGAAATAAAAATCAAAGGATGAGAGGATGGCTATGGGCGAAGGTTTAGACAAGGAAAAGCTGGATATTGAAACAGGGGAAAGCAAGGAAGTAAATGAAGTTGATGGAAATGAAGATATATCGAAAGAGTTCGAGAACCTAAGTGAAGAGCTGAAGGAAAAGACGAAGCAGTGCTCGGAGTATTTTGATAAGCTTCAGAGAACAGCTGCCGAGTTTGATAATTATAAAAAAAGGTCTGTAAAAGAAAAGGAATCTTTGTTTTCGGATGCTGTGGCGGATGTTGTATGTGCATTGCTTCCGGTATTGGACAATGTAGAAAGAGCTCTTCAGGCCGTTAGTGCTGACAGCTCGGCACAATGCCTAAAGGAAGGAGTTGAGATGGTATTTAGGCAGTTCAAGGATGCCTTTAGGGAAATTGGCGTTGAGGAAATTCCAGCTGTAAATGAACAGTTTGATCCCATGCGCCATAATGCAATAATGCATGTAGAGGATGAGTCTATTGCTCACAATACTGTTGTGGAGGAGTTTCAGAAGGGTTACATCTATAAGGATAGAGTAATCCGATACAGTATGGTTAAGGTAGCAAACTAGCAAATTGTTTGAATATGTGAACTATTTAAATTAAGATAAAAAATTAAAGCGAAAATTGGGAGGTATATTTATGGCAAAAGTAATAGGGATAGATCTAGGGACTACGAATTCGTGCGTAGCAGTTATGGAGGGCGGAGAACCGGTAGTTATAGCCAATCCGGAAGGTAATAGAACGACGCCATCTGTAGTAGCGTTTTCTAAGACAGGCGAAAGACTGGTAGGTCAGGTTGCTAAAAGACAGGCAATTACCAATCCCGAAAGAACTGTTCTTTCAATTAAGAGGGATATGGGTACAGATAAAAAGGTTAAAATAGATGATAAGACCTATACACCACAAGAAATTTCCTCAATGATTCTTCAAAAAATGAAGACAGATGCGGAGGCTTATCTGGGCGAAACGGTTAATCAGGCGGTTATTACTGTGCCCGCTTATTTCAGCGATTCCCAGAGGCAGGCCACAAAGGATGCCGGTAAAATCGCAGGGCTGGAGGTTCTGAGGATTATTAATGAACCAACGGCTGCGGCTCTTGCCTATGGGCTTGACAAAGAAAGCGAACAGAAAATAATGGTCTATGACCTTGGCGGTGGTACATTCGACGTATCCATCCTCGAAATAGGTGACGGTGTGTTTGAAGTGCTCGCTACCCATGGAAATAACAAGCTCGGTGGGGATGATTTCGACCAGAGGGTGATGGACTATCTGGCTGATACCTTTAAGCGCGAAAGTGGTATAGATCTGAGAAATGATAAGATGGCAATGCAGCGTCTGAAGGAGGCGGCAGAGAAGGCAAAAATCGAGCTCTCCGGAGTTACCACCTCTAATGTGAATCTTCCGTTTATTACGGCAGATGCTTCTGGGCCCAAACACCTTGATATCACAATCACAAGGGCTAAGTTTGATGAGCTGACAGCAGATTTGGTTGAGAAGACAATGACTCCTACCAGAAAGGCCATTCAGGATTCAGGACTGAGCCCCGAGAAGATAGACAAGATTCTACTCATTGGTGGATCTACAAGGATACCGGCTGTTCAGGATGCTGTTAAGAAGTACCTTGGTAGGGAGCCATTTAAGGGGATTAACCCTGACGAGTGTGTGGCAGTTGGAGCGGCTATACAGGCAGGCGTTCTTACCGGTGAGGTAAAAGATTTGCTGCTACTTGACGTTACTCCACTTTCACTTGGGATTGAGACCTTGGGCGGCGTATTTACTAAGCTGATCGAGAGAAATACGACCATTCCTACAAAGAAGAGCCAGGTGTTTTCAACAGCTGCTGACGGGCAGACCAGCGTTGATGTCCATGTTCTACAGGGAGAGAGAGAAATGGCCCAGTACAACAAAACACTGGGTAGGTTCCAGCTTACGGGCATTGCTCCGGCACCTAGAGGTGTTCCACAGATAGAGGTTTCCTTTGATATAGATGCCAACGGTATTGTGCATGTTTCAGCCAAGGATCTTGGCACAGGAAATGAGCAGAAAGTAACGATTACTGCTTCTACCAATCTTACTGATGCAGATATCGACAAGGCAGTCAAAGAGGCCGAGAAGTTTGCAGAGGAAGACAAGAAGAATAAAGAGGCGATCGAGATCAGGAACAATGCCGATTCTATGGTTTATCAGTCGGAGAAGTCACTGAAGGATCTTGGAGATAAGCTTGATGCTGATGATAAGGCAAAGATTGAAGCGGAGATTAATAATGTGAAGGAAGCGCTGAAGGGTACGGACAACGAAGCAATCAAATCCGCAACGGAAGCGTTGACTCAGGCTTTCTATGATGCATCTTCGAAGGTATATCAACAGAATCCGGATGCCCAGGGGGGACCGGGGCCGAATGCAGGCTTCGGTGGCGAACAGGCGCCGGGCGGCCAGGGTGCGCAGCAGGATAATGTGTATGATGCTGATTATAAGGTTGTTGATGAGGACGACGACAAGAAGGAATAGGCATTGTCGGTACTTGACGAGATATATAGAATAGGGGATTGCAATAAAGGTATTATTAACGTTATAATAAGCCGGAGATGTGAAGTGCTCCGGCAGGAAATGAAAAGGGACACTGAGCATCGGATGGATGCCGACAGTGTCCCGCTTTCAGGTTATTCGGGAAATTAGTTGTGGCTAAGAGCTTTTATTTGTTATGCAATTTGAGACAAGACAATTATGCTGTGATTGGAGTTGTTATATTTTGCCGCAGTCCAAGAGAGATTATTATGAGGTGCTCGGAGTTGGCAGAGATGCATCTGAGGGTGAGATAAAAAAGGCCTATAGGAAGCTGGCGAAGAAGTATCATCCGGACGTTAATCCCGGTGATAAGGATGCCGAGGTCAAATTTAAGGAAGTTAATGAAGCATATGAAATAGTAGGTGATGATAGCAAGAGGTCAAGATACGATCAGTTTGGATTTGCCGGCGTGGATCCCAACGGCTTTGGCGGAGCCGGTGCAGGCTTCGGTGGTTTTGATTTTGGGTTTGGTGATATATTTGAATCCTTTTTCGGTGGTGGTGGTGGCTTCGGGCGTTCTTCAAGAAGCCGTTCAGGCCCGCAGAGAGGCTCTGATTTGAGGTATTCGCTGGAGATTTCTTTTGAGGAGGCCGCATTTGGCAGCCCAAGGGAAATAACTATCAGCAGGCATGAATCCTGCGAGGGCTGTGGAGGCTCCGGAGCGAAGGAGGGGACCAGTCCTACGACCTGTAAGCATTGTAATGGAACGGGGCAAGTGCAGCATAAGCAGAGCACACCATTTGGGCAGTTTATGAATGTTAAGACATGTGATGTTTGCCACGGCGAGGGCAAAATAATAGTGGAGCCCTGTGCTAAATGTAATGGCAAGGGCAAAATCAGGAAAAATGTGAAGATTAGCTTGAATATACCGGCAGGCATTGATGACGGGCAGACCATTTCCTTGAGAGGCGAGGGCGATCCCGGGTCCAGAGGCGGCCCTAAGGGAGATTTGTTTGTTACGATAAACGTTAAGCCTCATGCTCTTTTTAAAAGGCAGGGCAATGATGTGGTATGTGAGATGCCTATTACATTTGTCCAGGCTGCATTAGGAGCGGATCTGGAGGTACCTACACTCGATGGCAGGGTAAGCTATAATATGCCCGGGGGAACACAGACCGGCACTATTTTCAGGCTTAAGGGCAAAGGGATTCCCTATCTGAGAGGTAATGGCAGGGGCGACCAGTATGTGAAGGTTGAGATTGATGTGCCAAAGAGGCTGAACGAAAAGCAAAAGGAATTACTGAGAGAGTTCGCTGACATAAGCGGTGATGAGGCCTGCGAGCAGCGCAAGAGCTTTTTTAATAAGATGAAGGATGCCCTTGGGATGTAAAGTGCTAATGCTATTGCTTGGAGGAAAACTGATGAAATGGACTCAGATAATTATAAAGACTACAGAGGAGGCCACCGATGCCATATCAGAAATGCTATCCTCCATGGGTGCAGGAGGGGTTGTTATTGAGGACCCCAACGAGATAAGACGGCAGATTGAGAGTCCGAATTCGCTGGACTATGCAGATCGGGAGTTTATGGATTCCCTGGGCACAGAGGTAACGGTAAAGGCATACTTTAATGAGGAATTAGCGCCGGAGGAGCTTGTCAACCTGGTTAACGACAAGCTGGAGTTTATTTCCAATTTTCTTGATGTGGGCACAGGCTATTCAGGCTTTGAAATGTTGGATGATGAGGATTGGTCGACGGCATGGAAGAAGTATTATAAGCCATTTCACATTTCCGACAGTGTGGTAATTAAGCCGACCTGGGAAGAATATGAGAAGCAGCCCGGTGAAATAGTAATAGAAATGGATCCGGGGATGGCATTTGGCACAGGTACCCATGAGACTACGAGGCTTTGCTCAGAATTGTTGGAGAAGGCTATCAGGAAGGGCGACACCGTTATTGATGTGGGCTGCGGTACGGCAATTTTGTCCATAATAGCCCTTAAGCTTGGCGCAAGTCATGCGGCTGCTGTTGATATAGATGAGGTTGCAGTACGGGTTTCCCGTGAAAACTGCGCTATTAACGGAGTATCCGGACAGATTTCCGTCATAAAGGGAACACTGGAGGACTTGGAGCCTCATAAGGCCGATGTTGTAGTGGCAAATATTATTGCAGATGTACTTATAGGATTTGCGGAGCTGATACCGAAATACCTTAAAGAGGGCGGACTGCTTATTGCCTCAGGCATAATTAGGGAAAGAAAAGATGATGTTTTGAAAGCATATACAGCGTTAGGCTTTCGACTTGAAAGCATAGATGAAATGGGTGAATGGGTGGCGATTGTTTTTAAATGTCCAGGTTCTTTGTAAGCCCCGATCCGATTGAATTGAGCAATGGAAGGATCACCATAGCCGGAGAGGATGTCAGGCATATTGGAAGTGTTCGAAGGGCAATGCCCGGCGACATTCTTAATTTGTCGGACGGTATGGGTACTGATTACGATGTTGTCATTGAACAGATCGGGAAGAATAGTATTATAACAAGGATTACTGCCGCCAGGCCAAATACTACAGAGCCTCCTGTGGAGGTAACACTTTTTCAGGGAATTCCAAAGGCGGATAAAATGGACTTCATTATTCAGAAGTGTATCGAGCTGGGCGTAAAGAGAATTGTTCCGGTGATGTCGGCAAGGTCTGTAGTCAAGCTCAATAATACTAAGGACATTGAGGGCAAGACCGCCAGATGGAGGAGGATAGCCCTTGAAGCTGCAAAGCAATGCGACCGGGGTATAGTTCCATTGGTAACGGAGCCGGTCAGGATTGAAAGGGCGCTGGAAATGGCCGAGGGCTGCAGCTTGAAGCTTATCCCCTATGAAGGGGAGAAAGATGGAAGCCTTCGCAGGCAACTGCTGGAATATGGTAAGAGGGTAGGCGGGGCGGCTGCTCAGGCAAGCTTTGGTGGAATCGGTGTTTTTATAGGTCCGGAGGGCGGTTTTGAGCAGGCTGAGGTTGAGATGGCGATGAGTCGTGGATTCAATTCTGTTACACTGGGTCCCAGGATACTGAGGACTGAGACGGCAGGCTTGGCGGTAATCGCCATCATAATGTATGAAATTGGTGGTGTTTCTTGGTGACACAGGGGGACGTTTTCCCTGTGTCATCAACCTACACAGAGTGACGACACAGGGAGAACGTCCCCCTGTGTCATGCGAATTTTTTACAACATGACCAAGATAACATGTAATTTCTCCGGAATTCATGTTATAATACCAATTAACTATGGCAACAAATAGAGGTTTGTATGATAAGAAGCATGACCGGCTTCGGCCGAGGCGAGAATTTACAAGATGGAAAAGAGTTTACAGTTGAAATAAAGACGGTCAACCACAGATATTCGGACGTTTCGATTAGAATGCCCCGGCAGATCGGCTTTCTTGAGGAAAGAGTCCGGGAGCTTGTGAGTAAGGCTATCTCAAGAGGTAAGGCAGATGTTTATATCACCTATCAAAACCACAGCGATGACTTGAAGCAAGTGACTTTGGATGAAGCATTGGCCAAAACATATATTTCTGCGGTAGAGGCGCTGAGGGACAAATATGATTTAAAGGATGACATCAGTGTTTCGCTTATTTCCAGGTATCCCGATGTTCTTAAGGTGGATCAGGCGAAGGAGGATGAAGATCTTCTTTGGTCGATACTGAAGGTGTCTGTTGATATGGCGCTCGACGCATTGGTTACAATGAGGGAAATCGAAGGAGAGGCTTTGAAAAAGGTCCTGCTTGAGAGGGCCGATTGTATCGCAGATGTGGTAGCAGAGATTGCCAAGCGTGCGCCGGATGTGCCAAAAGAGTATAAGCTTAAGCTGACAGCCCGCATAAAGGAATTGCTTGACCAGCATGCAATTGATGAGAACAGACTGGAGATGGAAGTGGCGCTTTTTGCGGATAAGTGTAGTGTAGATGAAGAGCTGGTAAGACTCAAAAGTCACATCAGGCAGCTGAAGGAGGCGCTTACAATAGTGGATCAGCCGGTTGGACGCAAGCTGGACTTCTTGGTTCAGGAAATGAACAGGGAAATAAATACAATAGGTTCAAAGGCAAATGACTTATCGATAACTAAGGATGTTGTAGACGTAAAGAGTGAGATTGAAAAAATCAGAGAGCAAATTCAGAATATTGAGTAAGAGTTGCGGAGAATGCTGTGTTCGGGATCAAAGGAGGAATATTTATGAAACTAATTAACATCGGCTTCGGCAATATTGTTTCAGCTAACAGGCTGGTTGCGATCGTAAGCCCAGAGTCGGCACCTATTAAAAGAATCATTCAAGAAGCCCGGGAGAGGGGGATGCTGATTGACGCTACTTATGGCAGGAGAACACGTGCGGTAATAATTACAGATAGCGACCATGTAATTCTTTCAGCCGTGCAGCCCGAGACCGTTGCTCATAGACTGAATACTAAGGATGCGGAGACAGTAGAGGATTGCCGGGAAGATTAGTATTAGTGATGTTAATGACGATATGGGTAAGTGTATTGAGTGTAATTAAAAACAATTTAAGGGAGAGACAGTAATGATATATCCACCACTTAGTTCTTTGTTGGAAAAGGTTGACTGTAGGTATACGCTTGTGGTAGAGACGGCCAAAAGAGCCAGACAGATTGTAGATGGAGCTCAAAAGCTGGTAAGATGTGCTTCGGAGAAGCCTGTGACCATAGCATTGAATGAAATAAACGAGGGTAAGATAACATATATCAGGACGAAGAGCGGCATAAAATAGCGGTGTCTGCTAGAGACATGCACAGTTTGCCGCAAAGATGCTGATAAGAGACAGGTTAAGGTTTAAGTATTTTTGACCTTAACCTTTTTACAATAAAAAGTGGAAGGAGGCTGTTAGGATGAGTTTGAAGGGTAAATCCTGTGTTGTCGGAGTATGTGGCGGGATTGCGGCTTATAAAATAGTTGATGTAGTCAGTAGACTAAAAAAGCTGGACGCTGAGGTTGATGTCATCATGACAGCTGCTGCACAGGAATTTGTTACTCCGCTTACATTCAGATCCCTTAGCCACAGCCCGGTTGTGACGGATATGTTTGGCGAGCCTGAAAAATGGGATGTCAGGCACATTTCGCTGGCACAGAAGGCGGATTTGTTTCTGATAGCACCGGCTACCGCAAACATAATCGGCAAGCTGGCATCTGGTATTGCTGATGACATGCTGAGTACGACCGTGATGGCAACCAAAGCGCCCGTTTTGATTGTTCCGGCTATGAATTACAACATGTATGCGAATCCTATCGTTCAGCAGAACATCGAAAAGCTGAAAAAGCTGGGATATTATTTTATGGAGCCCGATACAGGGATGATGGCAGAGGGAACGTCTGGAAAGGGGAGGCTGCCGGAGCCGCCCGTTATTGTCGAAACGGTATGCGCAATGCTGAAGCCTAATAGAGACCTGGAGGGTTTGAATATACTGGTGACAGCAGGGCCGACCAAGGAAGCTCTGGATCCTGTGAGATACCTGTCCAACCATTCCTCAGGGAAGATGGGCTACGCTGTTGCGCAAGCAGCGGCGGAGAGGGGAGCGGATGTGGTTTTGGTTTCGGGTCCGGTTGCCATAAAAAAACCACGAGGAGTGAAATGCATAGATGTAACGTCCGCTGCTGAAATGCACAATGCCGTAATGAAGCATTTTGAGAGCTGCGATGTAGTCGTCATGGCAGCCGCAGTATCTGATTACAAAGCAGCGGTAGTAGAGGAGCTGAAGATAAAGAAGCAGGAGGAAGGTTTGTCGCTCCATCTGGTAAAAAACGTCGATATATTAAAGGAATTGGGCAAGATAAAGAAAGACAAGGTATTAGTAGGGTTTTCTGCGGAGACCGATAATTTACTGGAGAATTCCGGTAAGAAGGTCAAGGAAAAGAATCTGGATCTTATTATTGCTAATGATGTGACAATGGAAGGCGCCGGGTTCGGGACGGACACCAATATTATCAAGATATTGAGGAAGGATGGTTCGGTAACTGATTTCCCGATTATGAGCAAGCTTTCTGCGGCACATTGTGTTTTAGATGAGATAAGCGGTATGTATAAGTAGGCATTTTGCGATGTAGCATGTTTTGAGTTCCGCTGGCGGAATTATATTTTGGTTACATCGTAAAAGCCTTTGTAAAAATAATTATATTAGACGGAGGCTCCATTTATGTTAGCAGAAAAGTCAATGGAAAAGATTGTGGCGTTATCAAAAAATAGAGGTTTTGTATACCCGGGTTCGGATATATATGGCGGCCTTGCAAACTCATGGGACTATGGCCCGCTGGGTGTTGAACTGAAGAATAATATTAAAAGGGCTTGGTGGCAGAAGTTTGTGCAGGAAAGCCCTCATAATGTCGGATTGGATAGTGCGATACTGATGAATCCACAGGTGTGGGTTGCTTCAGGTCATGTGGGTGGCTTCAGCGATCCTCTGATTGATTGCAAGAATTGCAAAACCAGACACAGAGCTGACAAGTTGATTGATGACTGGAATATGGAGCAGGGGATTGAGTTGTCTGTTGATGGCTGGGAGAATGAACAGCTGAACGAGTACATAAAGGAAAAAGATGTGAAGTGTCCGGACTGCGGGTCAGGTAACTTTACGGATATACGCAAATTCAACCTGATGTATAAGACCTTTCAGGGTGTTACCGAGGACTCACAAGCCGAGATATATTTAAGACCTGAGACCGCTCAGGGTATTTTCGTCAACTTTAAAAACGTCCAAAGGTCGACCAGAAGGAAGATACCTTTTGGTATTGCCCAGATTGGTAAATCTTTTCGAAACGAGATTACGCCTGGTAACTTTATTTTTAGGATACGAGAGTTTGAGCAAATGGAGCTGGAGTTTTTCTGTGAGCCGGGCACTGATATGGAGTGGTTTTTGTATTGGAAGGACTTCTGCTTCAATTGGCTGCTGAAGCTGGGGCTGACGAAGGAAAACCTGAGGCTCAGAGATCATACTCAGGAGGAGCTGTCCCATTACAGCAATGCAACTACCGATATAGAATTCCTCTTTCCCTTTGGCTGGGGCGAGCTCTGGGGCGTTGCCGACAGGACTGATTTTGACCTGAAGCAGCACATGGAGCATTCGAAGGAGGATATGTCCTATTTTGATCCTGCTACCAATCAGAAGTATGTACCATACTGCGTGGAGCCCTCTCTTGGAGCAGATAGAGTAACGCTGGCATTCCTGTGCGATGCCTACGACGAGGAGGAGGTTGCGCAAGGAGATGTGAGGACTGTATTGCATTTCCATCCTGCCCTTGCACCAATCAAAATAGGTGTACTTCCCCTTTCAAAGAAGCTTGGCGAAGCTGCATACAAGGTTTATGAGCAATTAACAGGCAAGTACAACTGCGAATACGATGAAACCGGTAGCATAGGCAAGCGTTACAGAAGGCAGGATGAGATAGGCACGCCCTATTGCATAACCTATGATTTTGACTCAGTCGAGGATGCCAGTGTGACTGTTCGAGACAGGGATACCATGGAGCAGGAAAGAATCAGGATTGACGAGCTGGATGCATATTTTGAAAAGAAATTTGACTTTTAATTAATATAGTGACAGTTATACAGTATACGATAAAGGGGACGGGTTTCAAGTCCCCTTTGTTGATTACAGCTTTCGGGCGCGTATAGATAAATTTGTTTAGAAATGCGCATAATGGGAAAATACTGTTTTGAAGTGAAAATCTCAGATAATGGAGAGGGCTATGAATACAAAGATAGTGATTCTCGGAGCAGGTTATGCAGGTATTTTGACAGCAAAGAAGCTTGCGAGGAAATTGAAGAAGAGGCAGGATGTGTCAATTTCGATAATTGACAAGAACCCTTTCCACACAATGTTGACAGAGCTGCATGAGGTTGCTGCCGGCCGTGTTGATGAGGAAAGTATCAAGATTAGTCTGAAAAGGGTTTTTGCCGGAAGAAACGTCGATGTAAAGCATGATGTTATTAGTTCAATAGATTTTGAGAAGAGGCTGCTTGTAGGCAGTAAAGAAAAGTATGCTTATGACTATCTTGTATTGTCGGCTGGTTCCAAGCCAACATATTTCGGCGTTCCGGGGGCTCAGGAGAATGCTTTAAAATTGTGGTCCCTTGAAGATGCAGCAAAGCTGAAAACTCATATTCTTGATACATTCAGAAAAGCAGCGGCTGAAACGGATCCTGCCCAAAAGGAAAAACTACTGACCTTTCACATAGTAGGAGCCGGTTTTACCGGTGTTGAGCTATCAGGCGAGATGGCCGAATATGTTCCGATATTGTGTGATAAATATGAAATAGACCAACAGCTTGTTACTATTTCGGTTATCGATGTATTGAGCCGCGCTTGTCCAGCATTGCCGGAGAAGCTTTCGGCTAAGGCGGAAAAGCGTTTGAAGAAAATGGGCGTCCGAGTATTGTTGAATACTGATGTTGTAAATATCGGCAAGGATTTTATAGAAACTAAGTCCAATGGCAAGACTACCCGGGAAGAATCGGGAACGATTATATGGGCGGCCGGTATTGAAGCTTCGGAAATTACGCTTGAAGCGGCACAGACGTTGCAGTCGGCTAATCGTGGGAGGATTAAGGTGGATTCCTATTTGCGTTCCGTTGATGACGCTCGCGTTTATGTAGCCGGCGACAATATGATGTATACTCTTGAAGGAGATGATAAGCCTGTCCCTCAGGTGGTTGAAAATTGTGAAAAAAGTGCGGATACGGTTGCACATAATATTGCATGTGCCGTTACCGGTAAAGGAAAGATGGACAAATATGAACCAAAATTCCATGGGATCATGGTCAGCATTGGCGGCCGCTATGGAGTTGCTCATGTAGGCTTTCCCAACAGGATGGTAAGTCTTCCGTCCTTTTTGGCTATGTTTGTCAAGCATTTTATTAATATTGTTTATTATATTAAGGTTTTGGGGTGGAACAAGGTATTTAGCTATATGAAGCATGAGTTTTTTACGATAAGGAATTGTAGGAGCTTTGTGGGCGGACATTTTTCTAATAGAACGCCAAGCTTTTTGCTGATGCCGCTTAGAGTTTTTCTTGGTGCTGTTTGGATCTTTGAAGGGGTTAAGAAAATTCTGGAGGGCTGGTTCCTGACGCCGAAGCTAACAGGCTTTTTCCAAGGTGCAAATGGCTGGTATGACAGTATTCTCAAGGGGACATCAGGCGGCGCCGTGGATGGAACAAGTGCCGCCACCGCTGCTGCGGCTGTAGAGCAAACAGCCGATATTATTCAAAAGACAGTAGATGCTGTAAGCTCCGCAACTGCGGCCACGGCAGCTGTTAGTGCCACGGTTGACGCCGTAAGTTCCGCGACGGCGGCTGTTGAAGGTGGAGCTGAAGCTGCTGCAACGGTAGGAAGCGTTTTAATGAACTTTAACTTTTTAGGCCTGTTCAGAGTGATTTTTGTCAGCGGAAAGGAATTAATTAATTCAGCCTTGAGCGATTTTGCTCTCAAGCTGGACGTACCGCTTGTTAATTGGTTTATTGATAATTTGGTACTGCCCAATGACTCTGTGCAAATGTTTATGCAGGTACTCATTGTAATTGCAGAAATACTTATCGGCCTTGCATTGATCGGCGGATTGTTCACAACTCCTGCATCAGCCGCTTCCTTAATCCTTCAGGCAATGTTTGTTACGACGACCGGCTTATATATGTCGACCATCTGGATGGTATTTGCAGCAATTGCTCTGCTCATCGGTGCCGGAAGAACACTGGGGCTGGATTATTGGGTCATGCCGGCTTTGAAGAGAAAATGGAAAAACGTAGGATGGGTTAGAAAGTGGTATTTATATCATGACTGATGGCATTGACAAAAACAAGGAGGCTATATCAATTATCCGTCTTGAGGACGCAATTAACCTTGTAAAAGAAGAGGTCAACAGGATAATGTCGACCTCTCCTCATATTATTCGCCGTTATACGCAGCATCTGGAGTGGGACAAGGGTAAATACATCCGTGCGCAGTCAGTTCTTGTCTGTTCGATGAACAGGGACGGGATGATACACCTGAGTGCAATAAAGCTGGCTGCCGCTATAGAGCTTTTGCACCTTGCCACACTTGTTCATGATGACGTAATAGATGATGCAGATGTTAGAAGGGGACGGCCTACACTTCATAAAAAATTCGGACATAGAACTGCCGTTATCTGTGGGGACTACCTTTTGAGTGTTGCATTGCGACTAGCCGCGTCCATACAGAATAAGCAGGATTATCTGGATTTGGATATATACGATTATGCAGTCAAGATCTGTGCCGGAGAGTTGCTTGAGCAAATCAACAGTGGGAATTACAGTCTGACCGTTTATCAATACCTGAAGATCATTTCCGGAAAAACAGCGGCACTTTTTGAAGCTTCATTTTTTGCAGGAGCTGTCCTTTCCGATAGTGAAAAGGTTGAAATAAATCTTTACAAAAAGCTGGGGCGTTACCTGGGAATGGTTTTTCAACTGATAGACGACTGCATGGATTTCGAGGCAAGCAAAGCTATAGCTCAGAAGCCTGTGCAATCGGATTTTGAGCAGGATATTATCACCCTGCCGATTATTCAGGTGTTTAGAAGGAATGAGGGCTTGAAGCAAAAGGCTCGGGAACGGGGTATTACGAAGGAAGAGCTGAGTCAGGCCGTTTTTAAAACAGGCGGTTTGTATTATACAAGAATGATTGCAAGGAAGTATTACAATAAGTATAAAGAGATACTCAGTAGAATGGATATTACTCAAGAGAAGCGGAACAGCTTGCTTGAAATCCTGGACAAAGCCTTTCGTGTATTCAAGGGCAACATGATGGAAACAAGGCACAATGAGCAAGGCTGAGCGAAAGGCGAGCTGCTTTTGATGAAACTACCGTAATAAATCATGAATCGGGTGAAAACAGTGGTGAAAAGATTTCTGGACTATGTGGAAATTAAAACTAAAATTACGAGTCTTTTTGCATTTCTAATGGCCATTGCATTCCTCCTATATAGGGAACAAAACATCGATTGGGGGCGGACGGTTATTTTTTTCTGTTCCATGTTCATATTTGACCTAACAACGACTGCCATTAACAACTACATTGACACAAAAACGAATGAGCAAGTTCTGCAATTTAAGAGAGAGCATGCGCTGATTATTATTTTTGTCTTGTTTGGGATTAGTATGCTATTGGGTTTGTATCTGGCATATATTACGGATATTGTTGTTCTGCTGGTGGGTGGAATTTGCTTTTTAGCAGGGATCCTTTATACATACGGACCGGTACCCATATCCAGGCAGCCGATGGGGGAGATGCTTTCGGGGATCTTCTATGGGCTGTTCATACCATTTCTCATATTGTATATTAACACGCCGGAGGGGACCTTTCTCTCATTTAGCATCGGATGGGAAAGTATAAGTGCAGAGCTTATGGTTGTGCCCGTATTGACAGTCCTGCTGCTTTCAGTGATTCCGGTGTGTACGACGGCTAACATTATGCTTGCGAATAATATCTGCGATCTGGAGAAGGATGTGGCCGTTAAGCGGTATACATTGCCCTATTATCTGGGGGAGAAGGCACTTGTTCTGTTCGCCATACTCTA
>CAYOKA010000028.1:0-21962 GCA_964404395.1 uncultured Oscillospiraceae bacterium
CATTATTGCAATGCTTGACCTTTTAATATATAATCTGGATTATTTGGAGTCTATATTATTGATGCTTAAGGAAGGTTGGATAAAAATGAAGCTTGGTATCGTAGGGTTGCCCAATGTAGGCAAAAGCACGCTTTTCAATGCAATTACAAAAGCGGGGGCGGAAATCGCCAATTATCCCTTTTGTACAATAGAACCTAATATAGGTATGGTGGCTGTACCGGATGAAAGGCTTGGCAAGTTGGCGGATATGTATTCGCCTCTAAAGGTAACGCCTGCTACTGTTGAGTTTGTCGACATTGCAGGCCTTGTTAAAGGCGCCGGCAGAGGTGAGGGCTTGGGTAATAAATTTCTTTCACACATAAGGGAAGTCGATGCAATAATTCATGTAGTTCGCTGCTTTGAGGACGCTAACATTGTTCACGTAGACGGCTCCATCGGCCCGGGCAGGGACATTGAAACCATTAATTTTGAGCTTATATTTGCAGACCTGGAAATGCTGGACAAACGCATCGATAAGACACGCAAGATGATGAAATCCGGAGATAAGAAATACCAGGTTGAGCTGGAGTTATATGAAAGAATCAAAGCCGCACTTGAAGCCGGGACACTCGTAAGAGCTATGACATTCAGCCCGGAAGAGCTTTCTTTGGTGGATCAATTATTTCTTCTTACCTCAAAGCCTGTGCTGTATGCCGCAAATGTGTCTGAAGACGATTTTCAGTCAGACAGCTCAAACCCTTTTGTTAATGAGCTAATAGAAATAGCTGAAAAAGAAGGCTCCGAAGTGTTATTGATATGCGCCAAAATAGAAGAAGAAATCGCACAGCTGGCAGAGGACGAAAGAGCTGTCTTTCTTGAAGAGCTTGGCTTAAGAGAATCCGGACTGAACAGACTGATAAAAAGCAGCTACAAACTGCTTGGACTGATAAGCTTTCTAACCGCAGGTCAACCGGAGGTCAGGGCATGGACAATCGTAAATGGTACAAAAGCTGCTCAGGCTGCAGGCAAAATACACAGCGACTTCGAACGAGGCTTTATAAGAGCTGAAATTGTATCATATGACGACCTCATGAGATGTGGGACATATAATACAGCTCGCGAAAAGGGTCTCATCCGTTCCGAAGGCAGGGAATATGTCATGCAGGATGGCGACATAACCTTGTTCAGGTTTAATGTATAGATTAAGCTTCGGCCTCAGCTTTGGCTTTGGCTTTGGCTTTAGCTTCGGCTTCTGCTCCAGCCTCAGCTTCCGCCTTTTTCACCACCTTTGAGAGTCTCTTTACCTCATTGTCATTAAGAACCTTTTCGAGATCGATGATGGATATAAGCGTATCTCCCTTTATTGCAACCTTTTTCAGGTAAGCTGATACATCTGATCCTAAGATTGCAGGAGAAGCCTCAATTCCATTATCTGATATTCGGAGGATTTCAGAAACATCATTTACGATAAAACCGGCATACTTATCCCCCAACTGTGTAACAAGTATCTTCGTTTTTTTACTGACCATTAATTCGCCCATATCAAATCTTTTGACCAGGTTTACCACAGGAATAAAAGTATCACGATAAGTAATAATACCTTCAAGAAATCTTGGCATTCTGGGTACCTTTGTGGTTTCTTGATACTTAATAATCTGGAATACCTGCTCTGTTTCAGCGCCAAACACTTGCCCGCCAACATCAAAAACAACTAACTGAATATCGCTCATATATAAACCTCCCAGCATTATTAACTCACGTACAAGATTATTATAGTATATATTCGACAAAATGACATAAAAACTCCTCCTTGACAATGAAAGTACATCGTGCTAGTATGATATAAATTTATAGAAAAAAGCAATGACAAGGGAAAGTAAGCTGGAATTCACTCATACAGCGAGCCGGGGATGGTGTAAGCCCGGCAGAGCAGACCGGTCGAAGTTCCCCTTTGAGCCGTAGGCTGAAGATATACAGTAGGCTGTGCCGGGAGTCCGCCGTTACAAGGACAGGCGTATTGTTGTACGCTGTTAAGCAGGGTTTTTACCAATTTGAGTGGTACCGCGCAGAGGATAACTCTTCGTCTCATAGCAGATGAAGGGTTTTTTATTTTGATTTGGAGATGGAGGTAATACTATGATTATCGTAATGAGTAGAAACGCAAGCAGGCAAGAAATAAACAATGTTGAACAAAAGCTGTCCAAGCTGGGATTCGAGACCCACCCTATTTTTGGTGAAATCAAGACTGTTATTGGTGCCATCGGTGATAAAAGGATGCTAAACACTCATGCAATATCAACAATGCCCGGTGTAGAGAGCCTTGTTCCTATTATGAAACCTTTTAAACTGGCGGGAAAAGAGCTGAAGCATGAACCTACAATCGTGGACGTGAGCGGAGTTAAGATTGGGGGAAATGAAATTGTAACCATTGCAGGCCCCTGTGCCGTTGAAACCAAGGCGTCATATCTGGAAACAGCTGAAAAGGTAAAAAAGGCAGGTGCAAAGCTTTTAAGAGGCGGTGCTTTTAAGCCTCGTTCCTCACCCTATTCATTCCAGGGGCTTGAAGAGGAAGGACTTAAAATAATGGCAGTGGCTCGTGAAATGACCGGCCTTAAGATTGTTACAGAGGTTGTAGATACCCGTGATGTGGAAATGGTTGCTTCATACGTTGATATGATTCAGATTGGCGCTAGAAACATGCAAAATTTCAGACTTTTGCATGAGGTCGGACTGACAAATAAACCAATTCTATTGAAAAGAGGGCTTGCCGCAACGATTGAAGAATGGCTGATGGCAGCAGAATATATTATGGCAGCGGGAAATCAAAGCATTATCCTGTGTGAAAGGGGCATACGCACTTATGAAACAAGCACCAGAAACACTTTGGATATGAGTGCCATCCCGGTGGTAAAAGAACTTTCACATCTGCCCATTATAGTAGACCCAAGCCACGCAGCAGGCGACTGGAAATATGTTGGCGCATTATCAAAGGGTGCTGTTGCAACCGGTGCGGACGGACTTATTATAGAGGTCCATGAGGATCCCCCAAATGCTTTAAGCGACGGCTCCCAGTCACTAAGGCCTGCCAAATTTGCGCAGCTGCTACAGGAAATTATGCCTATAGCTCAGGCTGTCGGCAGAACCATGTGCACTCCCCCATAATAGGTAAGGCGATATGTGTTATAATAATAAAGCAAAGCAATGTGACAATCCAAAGTGTCGGCAGCGCAATACAATAGATAAACAAAGGAAAAAGGCTTGTGATGAAAACACTTATAATAATACCTGCATACAATGAAGCAAAAAACCTGCTTCCGCTTTTAAAACTGATAAGAAATACATGCCCCCAGCATGATGCGGTGGTCATAAATGACTGCTCTACTGATAACACATTAGCTATCTGTAAACAGCATGGTGTCCATGTTATAGATTTGCCTGTCAACCTGGGAATAGGCGGCGCTGTCCAATCCGGCTACAGGTATGCTCAATACCGGCACTATGATGCGGCGGTACAGGTGGATGGAGACGGTCAGCACAATCCGGAGTTCATTAACATGTTGCTTTCAGAGCTTGAGGATGGAGCAAACATTTGCATTGGTTCAAGGTTTATTTCTGGGGAGGGCTTTCAGTCATCAGGAATAAGGCGCGCAGCCATCAATTTTTTCAGCAGGCTCATAAGATTCCTTACCGGACTACGTATTACAGACCCGACGTCCGGCTTCAGAGCATGCGACAGGTTGGCTATCAGCCTCTTTGCATCTGACTATCCAAAGGATTATCCCGAGCCCGAATCCATTGTCAATGCGGCGAGAAATAAGCTTCATATTCGTGAAATACCTGTAATAATGAATGAGAGAAAAGAGGGTAAATCTTCAATCACCTTCATTAAATCTCTATATTATATGATAAAGGTAAGCCTGGCTGTCGTCATTGCATCCTTATATAGTACCACCAAGATGGAGGTAGACGAATGAATAAAGAACTGCAGATAATTATGATTGTTTCTTCCCTGATTTTTTTGTGCTACGTAGTACTCATGCTTCGCAATAAAAAGATAGAATTGAAATTCACTCTTTCCTGGATCTTTACCGGTATATGCTTTTTGGTTTTCGCTGTCTTCCCGGGCTTACTCCGCTTTCTTTCAAACCTTTTGCACATTGTCGAGCCGGTAAATACACTGTTTCTCTTTACAATCTTTTTTATGTTGCTGATTATTTTTACTCTGACGATCGCATTATCCAGAAACGCAAATCGTGTAAAAACACTAACCCAAGAGATTGGTATAATTAAAATGGAATTGGATAAGCTCGCTGACAAGCTTTCGAACAAACCATCAGAAAAACCCTCAAATAAATAAGGCATTCTCATTTTCAAGCATCCAGCCGGGATTTTTCCAATGCTTCCCTGGACTTGCCTATTTCATCATATATAACCACAATATTCTTGCCTATACTCTTTGCGTAATAGAGAGCCTGATCTGCCTTTTCGATAACTTCCTTTATATTTTTTGAATGGACCGGAAATTGCGCTATGCCGCAGCTCACTGTTACCTTTTGCCTGACATCATACTGCTTGAGATATATCCTCTGCTTCTCAAGCTGCCTCCTGATTCTGTCTCCTACGCTTCTTGCAATGATGATATCCAGATCCCTGATCAGTATCACAAATTCTTCCCCTCCATAACGGACAGGAATATCTGATTTCCTTATACATTGTAGTATAATATTTGAGAAAAGCGCAAGCAACTTATCTCCTGAAACATGCCCATATGTGTCATTGAATCCTTTGAAGTTGTCAATATCGAACATCAATACATTTAGCACGGAATCTGATTTAACCGCATATTCCACTTCGTCCTTGACCTTCTGCTCAAAATAGTGCCTATTTGCAAGACCTGTCAACTTATCTGTCCGAGCAATCCTGAATTCCTTTTTAATCAGCTCATCACTTTTTCTCACTTCAATGTTTATCCTGGTAACAGCAAAGGCTGCCATTAAAACCAGTACAAATCGTATTACCAGAGCCGTATAAAATACAGCCCCTGCCTGCTGACTACCGGCCAGTATGCATGTAGAAGTATAAAAGGCCGCAATCGTTATTCCGATCTTCAGTGTATTTGAAGCATTCCCGTAGATTCCACATAAGCCAATAAGGAAGAATAAAAACACATACAATTCAGATTCAATGCCTCCGGAAAAGAAAATCAACAGCATAAATGCAACAGCATCGGAGTAAATTACCGGCAGTATACACCTCTTACCGCTTTTGACATAGTATGCAGTAATAGCCACGTTATAAATAAAAACAATAGCCAAGGACTCTAAAACAGCATATCCTTGCGTTTTAGAATTGTAGCATATCAAACTGAAAAATAAGGAGAACAAAAATATAATCCAACGATAAATCAGCATTAGTGTATTGTTTTTATTACCAGGACTATTCCGTTTTCTGGAGGATTCCTGTCCTTTTCCCAAAACGCTCACCCTGACACATCATATTAACAGTTCAACGCCTTCAGCAGAAACCTTCTCATCAACAAGATTAACCTTTATATAGGGATGATTACCAAACTCCATTGACAAATGAGCATCTGCCTGTATATATATATATATATCGGCATCTCTTCTAATGTCGATAAATATCCTATCAAAGAGCTCATCCTGCATAATCCTCGTTATGGTAGCGATGTGCTTTAATGGTGAATTAGCAGTCTTTTCCTCTATCACAACAGGTATTCTATTGTCTTTGTTCGGGCCAAACACCTTGATGTTAACGCATCCCGGTTCAATTGTATTGTCTGTCGGGTATAGTATATCTCTTTCAATAAGAACTACATCATCCATAAAAAGCCTCCATTTTTTTGTCGTAATGTTATTATCTATAGTAAAAATACCATTAAAATGCATTTTTGTAAAGCATCTTGTACGCGGTATAGCTATCTTTTACTCTTATGACATATTTTTCGGTTTCTAAGAACGGTATTTTATCAAGGCTCTTACCATTTTTACTGTAATTGGTATCTTTGAGCCATTTCGCAACATTTCCACTACCACCGTTGTAGGCGGCTAACACCAGATCAGTATCTTCGAATTCATGAAATAATGTATCAAGATACCAGCACCCTATCCAAATATTCGTTTCAGGATCAAATAGCTTATCCTTCGAATAATCAACCAGCTGTAGCTTGGCTGCAGCCCATTCTCCTGTTTTCTCAGTAATCTGCATCAAGCCTCTCGCATTCTTGTGTGATATTGCTTCCGGTCTAAATCGGCTTTCCACTTTTATAACAGCCAGCACCAGATAAGGATCCAAATCGTATTGATTGGAATAGTCCTCAATAACATCCCTATACTCCAGCGGGTATATTCTTCTAGTGATATTGTACATTGTAAAAACTAATACTGCTAGAAACACCAATAATGCTATGATGATAAGCACTTTATTTCTTCGGCTTTGCTTCATGACTCCATCCTATCGCTGCAATTCCTGTTTTATCTGTAAAAATAGCTTTACTACAGCCTGCTCCAATTCCTCTACACTTCCATTATTGTCAAGTATCTTATCAGCTATTCTGAGGTACTCCTCATCTCCGGGCTGTGAATCCATCCTCTCGGAAACAGCTTCATATGTAAATCCGCTTCTGTCCATGACCCTCTTAACCCTGGTTTCGCGCTGTGCAGTGACTACCCACACCTCATCAACAAGATCCAAAAACCCCTTCTCAATCGGGATGGGTGCATCAATAATTAATATATCCCATTTATCAGAGACATTAAAAGCCTCTACTGCTTCATATATTTTTTCAGCAATGTACTTGTGCGTAATGCTGTTCAACGCATGTAGCCTCACCTTATCACTGAATGCAATAGATGCCAGCTTTGACCTGTTAAGCTCCCCGTTATCATCGAGAATTTCCTTCCCGAAGTATTCTACAAGCTCCTCAAATGCTTTCCCGCCCGGGCTTGTAATGTTCCTCGCAAGAACATCCGCATCAATCACGGCAGCCCCAAGAGCCCTGAGCGCTCTCGAAACTGTGCTTTTACCGCTGCCAATACCACCCGTCACCCCAATAACCTTCATGCTATCACCTTCCCTGCTACGTTTACCTGTTTCATAATGTCTCGTACCAGTTGGTGCCTGTCTTGACCTCTGCAATAAGCGGCACATCAAGCCTAACGGCATTCTGCATACAATTGTGTAAAATCTTTTCTACATTCGCTTTTTCACTGATGTGTGTTTCTATGATTAGCTCATCATGGACTTGAAGTATTAACCTTGATTTCATATTATGCTTGTTCAATTCATTATATACCCTTACCATTGCTATTTTTATAATGTCAGCAGCGCTGCCTTGAATCGGCATGTTCATTGCGACTCTTTCGCCGAAGGATCTTGTATTAAAATTGGAGGATTTAAGCTCGGGCAAATATCTTCTCCTGTTGAACAATGTTTCAACAAAGCCTTTCGATTTGCCGTTTTCCACGGTGTCACGCATATATTGCTTAACGCCCTGAAACCTTTCCAGATATTCATCAATATAATTGCGCGCTTCTTTTCTGCTAATGTCCAAATCCTTCGCCAGACTAAAGTCTCCTATCCCATATACAATGCCGAAATTGACCGCCTTTGCCCTGGAGCGTAGCAAAGACGTTACTTCATCCATTGGAACATGAAATACACGGGAGGCTGTAGCAGTGTGGATATCCTCATTATTTCTGAATGCATCAATCATATTATCATCACCCGTTATATGGGCAAGAACTCTCAATTCAATCTGGGAATAATCGGCATCAGACAGCAAAAACTCCTCATTTTCTGTTATGAAGACCTTTCGGATTTCTCTTCCCATTTCAAGCTTGATTGGTATGTTCTGCAGATTCGGCTCAGTACTACTAATCCTTCCTGTAGCTGTTACGGTCTGGTTAAAGCTGGAATGAATGCGACCGGTGGCCGGATTAACCACATGGAGTAATCCCTCCGCATATGTGGATTTCAGCTTAACCAACTGTCGGTATTCCAGAATCCTCGAAACAATACTGTTTTGTGAGGCAAGCTGTTCAAGCACTTGCGCATCTGTAGAATACCCTGTTTTCGTTTTCTTTTTTGCCGGTAGTCCAAGCTTTTCAAACAAAATAACACCAAGCTGTTTAGGTGAATTTATATTAAACTCCTCGCCTGCCGCTTGGTATATATCATCCTCCGCAGCAGTGATTTTATCGTCAAGCTTGGCTGAAAACTGCATAAGGGCATCAACATTTACCTTAAAACCTCTGTATTCCATATCTGCAAGCACTTCAATTAGTGGCATCTCTATTTCATAGCACAGCTCTTCCTGTCCATTTTTATGAATGATTTCACGAATCTCTTCCGTCAGCTTCAACAATGTTCTGCTATGGTATAAGGATGCTGCTGCAAGCCGATCTGTGGGTATTTCAGAAAAGGGTGTATAGTTTCTCCCCTTACCGGTTAACTCCTCCATAGACTCGAAGGTGTAGCCTAAGTATTCATGTGAAAGCTCCGCAACAGTAAAAGTACTGCGGGAAGGATTAAGAATATAGGCACCTATCATTGTGTCAAAGGCTAAACAATTAAGCGCACACCCCTTCCACTTCAAATATACAATAAAGCTCTTCAAGTCATGTCCAATTACTCTTATTTTATTGTTATTAAAAACAGAAGCAAATTGTTGTAAGAACTGCTCTTCACTGATGCCGCCTCCTATTTTGACAAATACATTCTTGTTTCCCCAGGAGAATGCAATACCGGCCAATCTATATTGAAATTCGTCAATCCGGTCTATCAGCTGAAACATGGCCACTTCTTCACAATTATTTATCTCTAATCCAACCTGAGCCAGTGTAATTGGATCGTCCACAATTGTAACCGGCAATTCAGCTAATGGATTTATTTGTGGCTTTCCTGCCTGCTCAAGTCCAAACTTCTTAATCAGGCTCTTAAATTCAAGCCGTTCAAAAAGTTCATAGAGTCTGGACTCATCAAACTCCCGGCGTTTCAGTTCTTCCATTTGGCACAGGGTCGGCATTTGCGTGTCTATCGTAGCAATATGTCTACTCATATATGCCAGCTCTTTATTTTCTTTCAGCTTTTCGCGGACACCCTTTTTCTCAATGTTATCAATGTTTTCATAAATACCGTCAAGGCTTCCAAACGACTTGATAAGAGCCAGTGCAGTTTTCTCACCTATGCCCGGCACTCCGGGAATATTATCGGATTTGTCGCCCATAAGTCCCTTTACATCAATAAATTGTGTGGGAGTGACACCGTAGCGATCCATAACCCCCTGAGCATCATAGTTTTCGGTTTCTCTCCTGCCTGCTCTGGTAACAGGCAGCAGTATTTTAGTCTTTTCAGATGCGAGCTGCAGCGAATCCCTGTCACCCGTCACAATAACGACCTGAATATCTTTGTCCTCGGCGCATTTGGAAACTGACCCAATAATATCATCCGCCTCAAATCCTTCCATCTCCAGGCATTTGATATTCATCGCATCCAGAACCTCTTTCATGTAGGGCATCTGTTCTGCAAGCTCCGGAGGCATACCCTTCCTTGTTGCTTTGTAGTCTGCGAATTCCTGATGCCTGAAGGTGGGTGCCTTCAAATCAAAGGCAACGCAAAGATATTGCGGGTTTTCTTCATTTAGGAATTTATTCAGAATGTTCAAAAATCCATAAATGGCGTTTGTATGCAGGCCATCAGTCGTTGCCAGCAATTGCGCCCCTTTCAAACCGTAAAAAGCCCTATTGAGTATGCTATTTCCATCTATAATCATTAATTTCCCTGTGCTCATAACAATCCTCCGCGCATCTATTGTACACAAAAAAGTAATAGCCGTAAAGCGCCGTTATAAAAGCTATTCTATAACATATTCTATATAAAACAAATCCAGTGGACAGCTCTTTACTTTCATCCACTGGAAAAATAAATCAACGTTATATCTTCTTAAGGGCTAACCCCACATTTGATATTATACTTTATTTTTGGGTAATAGTAATCGTAACAGTGACAAAATCCGACCCCAGCCTGATACTTTCAATCTGAGCATCAACAGCTTCCTTTAACTGCTTAAGCTTAGCTATTTCATTTTTATCAGTCTTCTGTTCACTCTGAAGCCCCTGTAGCCTGGTATCTATCTTCTCGGACTCTATAATCATGCTATTAATTGTATCTGTCATGTCCTCGGAAACAAAGGCACCCATATGAATGTTAGCCGCACCCATTGTATCGCTCAGTTCACTTATAAAGCGGTCATACTGCATCTGGGGAAGAACAAAATGTATCAGAGTGCGCATCTGGTCTGTTTTGTCGTAGTCATCGCTCGTGGACTGTGCGGCTAAATCTCTATTGGTGGATACAGCTATGCTGAAGGCTTCCATTTCATCTGAAGCGTCCTGCAAAACCTGCACAGACTCCATTTCCTCACCACTGTTAGCAATAGCTATTAATCTGACTCTTTCAGCCACATCGTCCGGTTCTTCCGATGTTATTGTAATAGTTGATGTCATGTATAAAACCACTTCGGATTCAGGTAATTCCGCAAGTGATAGCGCCGCTTTGCGACCCGCCATTGTTCCGGAGCGATCAGTTTCTACGGTACCCGATCCGCTATCTATTGAGTTGTATCCTGTCAGGTCACCCTCAGCAGAGCCATCATCTACGTAAGAAGCTCCCTTAGCATCGGCATTGTTGCCGTCCAAAGGCTTATCACCAGGCGCTGCTTCCTCTGCTGAATATAAATCAGCCTTTGCCATTGCCATCTCAGGTGCAGCTGAATCTGCTGCATTATCAGCTGTCATTTTAGACGAAAACAAGCCAAATCTGATAAAGGTGCCCGCAAGGAAGATCAGGAGAACACTTGCTGCGATAGATGCAAATGCTTTTGAAAAGAAGAAACTCTTCGTCTTTCTGATGCTTTCAGCTTTAACTGCTTTTCTTTGCTTAACGGCAAGAAGCTTCTCATGGAGCTCCATTTGGAACTCAGCAGGCAACTCCTGCTGGGGCAAACTATTGCAAATGCTGACAATACGCCTCATCTCATCAAATTCTCTTTTACATTCACGACATTTGCCTATATGCTCCTCAAAGGAAAGCTTCTGAGCTTCGTCCAATTCATCATCAATATATGCACTTATATTTTCTCGATAGTTTATGCAGCTTTTCATCTCCGACCCTCCTTTCATATTATCTGACGGACTCCTCACTAAAAAGTTCCCGTCTATCTGACAATATATTTTTTAAGGCATTTCTCGCTCTATTGATTCTCGATTTCACGGTGCCCTCAGGGCAATCCAGGACCTGTGATATTTCGTTATAACTTAATCCTTGTATATCTCTCAATGAAATAACAATCCTCTGATCCTCCGGCAGGCTGTTAATTGCATCGTTAACAACGCCCCGCAGCTCTTCTCTTTCAGCGGCGGCGTCGGGCAATATATCATCGCTCTTAATCTGGCGCTGCATATCCCCCTCTTCACCATGTATTTCCTGGTCAAGGGAAAACTCCTTTTTGCTTTTCCTCCTTCTAAGCTCATCAAGACAAACATTAGTCGTTATTCTATAAATCCAGGTGGAAAAAGACGATTGCTCTTTAAACTTTACAATCGATCTGAATATTCTAATAAGCGCTTCCTGAACCATATCGGCAGCATCATCAGGATTGCCGACGATTCTGTAAGCCAGATTAAACATTTTCTTTTGATAGCTTTCTACCAGCTCTTCAAAGGCAGCGACATCGCCAGCCTTCGCTTTTTTAAGCAGATACTGCTCATTTTGACCCATAAAATCTCTTTATCCCCCTGCTATCCATCTTAAGTAAAAGACAAGCACAGAGTTTATTATACATTATTTATTGTTTTGTTTAAACCTTTGAAACAAATTAGTGCCTATAGAGGTATACACCCACCCGGGTAGCTAATAGCCACTTTGCCGCATCTTGCCAGCATCGGACCCATGAAAATAATAGATGAACGCATTTCAGCTGCCAGCTCCACCGGTATTTGAGTTTCACTGATAGTTGAGGAATTGATTGTGATGACATCACCCTCCATTTTCACCTTACAGCCGATCTTCCTCAAGATTTCTATCATTACTTCTACATCTTTTAACCTGGGACAGTTTTTTATTATACTTTCTTTGCCGTTGAGCAAAGAAGCCGCCATTATAGGCAAAACAGCATTCTTGGAGCCCTCTACTACAATCTCGCCACTAAGCCTGGCTCCTCCTGTGATTACCAATTTGCTCATAAAAACACCTCACACACAATCCATTTTATGCGAGGCAAATGTAATATGTTCAGATTCTTTCATACTTGCTATAGCGGGAGATATTTAGTAATATGCCAACCTCCGCCATAAAAAGGACAAGGGATGTGCCGCCCGAGCTAAAGAAGGGCAGCGAAACCCCTGTTGGTGGAATAGTGTTTGTGACAACGGCTACATTGAAAAGGCTCTGTACGGCTATAAGTGAGGTTATTCCCGTAGCAATCAGGCTCCCATGTGAATCCGGGGCATTTAGGGCAATCTTTATACCCCTCCAAATAAATATCATAAATAGCAGCAAAACAGCAATAACTCCGACAAATCCAAGCTCCTCAGCCAGTATTGCGAATATATAATCATTATGCGGTTCGGGGACATAAAGGAATTTTTGCATGCTTTGACCAAGCCCTCTCCCAAATATTCCTCCCGAGCCGATGGCATAAAGGGATTGAATTGTCTGGTAGCCGGAACCCAGCGGGCTGCTCCAGGGATCCAGCCATGAAGTGATACGCGGGGTCATATAGTCTGTAAATGATATAACTGCTACAACCATGGCAGATATCGGTACAACAAGCAGCAGAAAATGTCTTATCTTTGCGCCTGCGACAAAAAGCATTATCATGGCAATGGTAATCATAATAATTGTGGCACTAAGATGTGTTTCCAATAACAGGAGCAGTGATATGAGACCTATTAAAAACAGATAGGGCATCAAATCACCAAAAAAGGATTTAAGCGGTTTTTTTCTTTTTGAAAGGTTGTAGGAAAAAAACAATATCAATGCCAGCTTAGTTAGCTCTGACGGCTGGAACCGAATTCCGGCAATCTCGATCCACCTCCAGGAATCGTTTGCTTCACTGCCTATACCCGGAATCAAAACAAGTATCAGCAAAATAATGCAGGCTCCTATGAGTACCCAAACAGTCTTTTTCCCGAATTTGTGATAATCATAGTTAGCTGCGAAAATCATCGCCGCCATACCTAACGCTGCAAACACCAGCTGACTTGTGATGTAATGGTATATATTGTTGAACTTTCTCTCGGCAGTGGGTGCACTGGCACTGAAAACCATGACCAGCCCCAGCGACAGCAAGATCAAAACTGTTATGAACAGTATAAAATCAAATGGCTTCTTATCCTTCATCTTAAACCTCCGCTTACAGATAATGCGTCAGCAGTCAGTGTATAAAATCCAGCTTCAAGGTAGCAAATCCAGCAAAACATAGTATTATAGTGATGGTCCAAAAAACTCTGACTACCTTGGTCTCCTTCCAACCTGATAACTCGAAGTGATGATGTATCGGCGCCATCTTAAAGACTCTTTTGCCTCTCAGCTTAAAGGAAACTACCTGTATGAATACCGACAAGCTTTCCACAGCATATATTCCACCCGCTACCAGCAGCATCCAGGGGATCTTCATTAGTACCGCCGCCGCTCCCACGACGCCACCCAATGCAAGAGAGCCTGTGTCTCCCATGATGACCTTTGCAGGATAAACATTGAATGTAAGAAATCCCAAGCACCCTCCTGCAGTGATAGAACACATCATCTTAAGATAATCCCATTGGGGTCGTTGCATAGCTACTATTGTAAAAAATACAGTAACTATCAAAGTAACACCCGCGGCCAATCCGTCCACACCATCAGTCATATTTACCGAGTTTGTAATCAGGTACATTACAATTATAACCAGTGGAACGAACAACCAAACAGGCAACTTAACTACAGCCTCACTTCCGGTGAAGGGAAGAATCATTCCGGTACCAAGTGAAGGAGTGTATGCCACATAAAAAGCAAAGGCAGCTGACATAACAAACTGCAGGAAGGATTTGCTCCTTGCACTCAAACCGTCCTTATTCTTTCTTATTACCTTAAGCATATCATCAATAAAACCGATAAGTCCAAATCCTAGCGTTACAATTAGCATCGGAATGAGCATGGGATATTTCGAGGAAAAAAGAAAAGTTGTTATAAGCATAGGTATCAGAAAAATCAAGCCGCCTATGGTAGGAATACCCATCTTTTTCAAATGTGTCTGCGGGCCATCATCTCGTATCGTCTGTCCAAATTTTAATCTCTTAAGCAGTGGTATTATTAGGACTCCTGCAATCAGTGCAAGTATAAATGTTATCGCAAATGCAGCTACTTCCGGTGATTTTGATAAGTTAAATTCCAAGCTCATTCCTCCGTGTTTCTATTATATTCCGTTAATTATTCATTTAGTTTATTTTTCTGTCAACGCCTGAACTATCTGTTCCATTTTCATACCTCTTGAGCCCTTAACAAGTACTGCATCTCCGGGCAGTAAAGCCTTACGAAGATGTTCGATAGCTTGACTATTATTTTGGAGCATAGTTGCCCGACTTGGAGAAAAACCTGCTTCGATGGCGCCCTTGACAATACTTGCTGCCTCCTTGCCCACTGTTACTAAAATATCAGGCTTTTTCCTTGCAACCTGTATGCCGGTTTCCGTATGTGCCCTTTCAGCCCAGTCACCAAGCTCCAGCATATCTCCCAGCACAGCAATTTTCCGCGTTGATTGCATTTCCAACAACACATCTAAAGCCGCACTCATGGACTGAGGACTTGCATTATATGCATCATTGATAATAGTCATGTCATGTGCCTTTACAATGTTTAGCCTCATCTTGCCGGGCCTGAAATGGGATATACCCTCGAGTAGATTCCTCATCGGGACACCCAGCTCAACCCCAGCCGCAATCGCAGCCAATGCATTATATACATTATGGACACCCGGCACCGGCAGCTGTACTGTGTATTCCGCTTCTTCAATAGTTATGCTGAAATCAATGCCAAACTCTCCGCGGGATTGAATATTGTATGCCTGATAATCTACACCCTCCTCCAGTCCATAGGAAACCGTTCTACAGCTCAAAAGGTCCTTAACTCCGCTGAGCATTACGTCGTCTCCGTTCAGTATTAACAAGCCCTCCGGCTGTAAGCCATCAAGAATCTCCAGCTTTGCCTTTAATATGTTCTGGCGGGATCCAAGATTCTCAATGTGGGAAAGCCCTACATTTGTAATGATTCCCACTTTAGGCCTAACGATAGCTGCAAGAGTACTGATTTCTCCAACTGCGCTCATTCCCATCTCCACAACGGCCACTTCATGGTTGGTGTCCAGTTTAAACATGGTCAGCGGTAAGCCTATCTCATTATTGAAATTTCCTTCATTTTTTAACACATTGTATCTATCAGCAACCGCGCATGTAACCATATCCTTCGTACTGGTTTTCCCTACGCTGCCGGTTATGCCAACGAAAGGAATATCAAACCTGTTCCGATACCACTGTGCCAGGCTTTGAAGGGCCTTCAGCGTATCCTTCACCAGAATTACAGTCTTGCCCGGGAAATGATGGGATTCCTTTTGTGTCAGGGAAGCAGCTGCTCCCTGTTCAAATGCACTTCGTATATAATCATGCCCGTCAAAATTCTCTCCAATCAATGGTATGAAAAGATCACCGACGCTAATCTCCCTCGAATCTGCTGATATTCCAGAAACCATGGTGCTGCCGCCTGTCACTGCCAATTCCCCTCCAGTCGCAGCTAATAAATCCTCAATACTGAAACGGATCATACATTTGCTCCTTCCACTATCATGTCTATTATATCGCGTACGATTTCTCTTTCGTCAAGATGAATCGTTTTGTCAGCAAAAATCTGGTATGTTTCATGCCCCTTACCTGCAAGCACAATCACATCCCCCGGCAACGCAGTAACAATTGCGTGCTGTACTGCCTGGTAACGGTCGCTGATACATATGTACTGCCCCTTTGTCTTTCTTATTCCTTCTTCTATATCAGCAATGATATCATCAGGTTCCTCTGTTCTGGGATTGTCGGAAGTAATCACGGTATAATCCGAAAGCATGCCGGAAATAGCACCCATCATCGGCCGTTTTTTCTTATCCCTGTCGCCTCCGCATCCAAAAACACAAACAACCCTTCCGGTAGCATAGTCCTTCACGGCATTCAATATGTTCTCCAAGCTGTCCGGTGTATGTGCATAATCAATTATAACACTGAAATCACGCCCTGTATCCACCAATTCTGCTCTGCCGGGCACCTGTACGCGCTCCAAGCCTGCCTTTACAGCTTCCCGGGCTATGCCCATATGTCCGCAGACACCGATAGCAGCCAATGCGTTATATATGCTAAATTTACCCGGAATATTGACCTTAAAGTTGCCCGAATACCAAGGAGACACCAGGTTAAATTCCACACTCCGGGGCTTTTTTTTGATATCAGTCGCCCTGATATCACATTTTTTATCAATACCAAAGCTTATCGTATCACATTTCGCCTCTGCCATCACCCCTGGAGCATATTGGCTATCACCATTAATTACACCGCATTTGCACATTCTAAACAGCATGCACTTAGCGGCCAGATACTCCTCCATGGAAGCGTGCTCCGTGGGACTTATGTGATCACGGGATAGATTAGTGAAAACGGCTGTGTCAAATTCACAGTATCCAACCCTGTGAAGGGCAAGCCCTTGAGAAGACACCTCCATGACAATATCCTCAACACCCTCCTCAGCCATTTGCACAAAAAGTTCCTGCAAATCCGATGCTTCCGGTGTAGTCCTCTCAGAATATAGGGTCCTGTCTCCGATTTTTGTGCCCAGCGTGCCAACTAAGCCTACTTTTCTTCCGCTTGCTTCAAGAATGGATTTTATCATAAAGGTCGTCGTTGTCTTTCCCTTTGTACCCGTAACACCAATTAAGTTGAATCTCTCAGACAAATGTCCATAAAACCTTTCAGCAATAAAGGCCAGAGCATCTCTTGTATTCTGGGTCCTTATAACCGCAATGCCGGCAATAGGCTCTATCTCCCTCTGCGTAACAAGGGCAGAAGCACCATTCTTCAGGGCCTGGGCTATATATTTATGCCCATCATCCTTCATTCCATCGATGCATACAAACACATAATCCTTCTTAACTTTTCTGGAATCATATGCAATACCATCTATGTCTATATGAATATCTCCCGTGATGTCAAGTACCTTCAGGTTCCTGACCAGCCCAGCCAATAGCATGAGAACTCCCCTTTACTCAATATTATCCATGTTCCTGAAATCTACAGCGACCACCTGCCCTACCTCTACTTCAGTGCCGGCTTCATACTGTTGCATAAATACAACGCCGGTGCCATTTATTTTAATGTTAAGCCCAACTCGGTTCATCGTATTGATTGCCTCTGCCATTGTTTTCTTTGAAAGATCCGGCATCTCTACAGTTGGCGGCTGCTCAGGCTTATAGGTATATAGAATAACAACAGAATTTTCCGGGACAACCGCATCCGGCTTTGGTGTCTGCTCTACAACACTACTCTCATTGTTGCCATCTCCTTCTATTTTATAACGCAGCCCCGCCTTCTTCAGGTCCTGTACAGCCTCATTAACTGATTTGCCTCGAAGCTCCGGCACAAATACCTCTTGTGCCATTGATTGCAGGTCTTCAGCAGAGTATTTCCTTTCAACCTGCATGTAGTTCAAGACATCTTCAATAATTTTGCCGGCAAGGGGAGCAGCTATCACACCACCCATGTAAGAATCTCCCTTAGGGTCAAAAAGCACTACAAGAGCGATGATGGCAGGATCATCAGCAGGCGCAAATCCACAAAATGAGGCAATGTGAACATCCTCTTGAGTTGTCTGTGATGTGCCTGTTTTTCCCCCTATCCTGTATCCCTTGACGTATGCGTTGTTACCGGTTCCATTCGGTGTGGAAACAACCCCCTCAAGAATATCCCTAACTGTTTTTGACGTCTTTTCAGAAACAACGGTTCTTATTACCTCCGGTTTAAAGGTTTTTACAACATTTCCATCCGAATCGGTTAACTCCTTAATAAGTCTCGGTTTCATCAGCTTGCCGCCGTTTACGATAGCTGTGTAAGATGTGGCAAGCTGCAGGGGAGTTATCGTAAAACGCTGCCCAAATGCTGCAACTGCCATGTCAATCTCCTTTGGCTTATCCTGAAATAAGGAATTGCTTTCCCCCTTAAGCTCTATTCCGGTCTTTTCCCTGAAACCAAAGGCCTTAACGTAGCTATAAAACCGGTTTACACCCATGCTTTGCGCTACCTTAACAAAGGCTGGGTTACAGGAATTATATACAGCTTCCCTGAAGGTTTCTGTTCCGTGAGGCCTATAGTATCGCCAGCACTGTATAGGCTTGGGCCACCCCTGCACCTTTATAGCCAAATCATTTGTAATCGTATCCGGTGTAACAACGCCTTCTTCTATCCCCGCTGACGTTGTAATGCTCTTGAAGGTGGAGCCGGGTTCATAAGTGTCCGATATGGCCTTGTTTCTCCAAACGGTTCTGCTAAGAATGTTTACAGAGGCTTCGCTCCGTTCGACCCATCCATCCTGGTTGAGGCTGTCGACTATTTTGAGGTTCATGTCCTCAATATTGGAGGGATATGCAAAAGGGGTGTTAAGGTCGTAGTCCGGCTTCGATACAAAAGCTAGAATATCCCCGGTATTTGGATCCATTACGATCGCCACTGCACCTTGCTTCACATTATAGTCATCAATTGCTTTCTCCAAGGATTTAGATGCAAGGTATTGAATGGTTTCATCTATTGTCAAAACTACATTCAATCCATCCTCCGCATCAATCCTCTTTTCTGTATCAGATGGGATGGCATTGTTTCTTGCATCCACTTCACTGAGTATCTTTCCGGGGGTACCCTTCAGGTACTTTTCCATTGTTTCTTCAATCCCACCCATAAGCCCCTGGTTATCATCCCCGGTGAACCCCAGAATGTGCGACATCAGGTTTCCGTTAGGATAGTATCTTTTTGAATCTTCCTCAATACTTATGCCTTTAACATTGTTTTCCGAAACCCAGGTCCTCACATTTATCTCAGTATCCTTGTCTACCTTCCTCTTAAGCCTTACATAGCTGACATCCTTTGTAATCAGCTTTAAAAGCTCATCCGGCTCCATGTCCAATATTGGAGCCAAACCATCTGCAACCTCATTCGTGGATATATTTCTTCTATTAGACTTAATGTCACTGGGATTACATCCTATGGTAGCAACCTGAACACTGATTGCCAGCTTTTTGCCGTTCCTGTCATAAATAGTCCCTCTGATTGAGCTAATCATTCTTCCCCGATTTTGCTGCTCAAAGGCCTTCTTCTGCAATTCATCCCCCTGAGCAAATTGAATATATGCCAGCCTGCCTATCAGAACGACAACTGTCATGGTGAATAATGAAAGCAAAAGAACTAATCTTTTTTTTAATGCGAGTCCCGGTGCCGGCAAAAATATCCCCCCCATATTAAAAAGACCATAGAATATGCAAAATAATATTTCACATCCATCCACAGTCTGCGTTTCTCCTATCGCTTGACACACGCTATCCATTGCTGCTGAGCCGGCAATCTATTCAAAAAGCTTTGCCAAACTTGCTACCTTGTTGATAAACACATTAATAAAGCTGTTACCGTCCGGCTCTTTATCCCGCTCTTGCATAACAACAGTATAATCATTTCGAGGTACTTTCACATAAATAAGCTGGCTTTTTTGTGGAGTCATCATCCCAAGGTTGTTTTCAGCTATTTCTTTTATGCTGGTCAAATCCGTTTCGGATTCAATCTCGACCCTCAATATGGCATTTGCATTCCTCAGTTCATTATATTCCTTCTCTTTTTGATTTATATCATAGCTGTTCTTAGTTATGATAGCATATCTCCACACTACAGCAAGTGCTGCCATTAGAACTGCTATAATAGCCAGTATCATCTTGGCCTTTGTTTTTCTGTTGCTTTTGTAGCGTTTCTTAGCCTTGAGTACTTTGTTTTCCTTATAGACATCATACTCAAGCTTCCTTACCGCTGAGCCCTCTATATATTCATAGCTATTTTCATAGTTGTTTTCGTATTCGTTTTCGTATTCAATTTGATAGTTTTCATAAGCCTTTTCTATCAATTCTATTCACCTCATCAGCAATTTATGCGGTGCATAATGGCGTAAAATGAGATAAGTGTACTAAGAGCCGGCCAATTGGGCGGCCCTCAGCTAAACTTATCATTTCTGGTTTTCTTCTTTCGTAGCTTTTGTTATCGCTTTGTCTTTTGTAAGTTTCTTCATTCCAGCTTTTCTTTTGTAAGTAATCAGCTTGTCCTTTGTAAATTCATAAATTTTATCTTTTGTGCATCGTACTTTTGTCCTTTGCGCATTTTCGTTCTTTGTCCTTCGTGTACTGCCCCTTATCCTGTGTATATCAATCTTTAATCTTTTGTAGCGTTTTTACTTAAACCCTTTGAGCCGTTCTGAGCTTTGCGCTGCGCGATCTTGGATTTTGTTCCTGTTCCTCATCGCCCGGAATTACCGGTTTTCTTGTCAGCACTTTCACTTCAGGCTTTCTACCGCAGACACATACCGGAAATGATGATGGGCATGTGCACGGTTTTTCTCTTTTGTTAAACTCATTCTTAACGATTCTGTCCTCCAGAGAATGAAAAGTGATGATGCTTAACCTTCCCTCAGGGTTCAGAATCTCTACTGCACTGTCGATTGCATCTTTTAATGCTCCCAGCTCATCGTTTACCGCAATCCTCAATGCCTGGAAGGTCCTTTTCGCAGGATGTGGTCCATCCCGTCTTGCTTGCGCCGGTATTGCAGCCTTGATGATTTCAACCAGCTGCCCGGTCCTTTCAATCCTCTCAGTATCCCTGGCCTTCACGATAAAAGAAGCAATGCGCGATGCCCACCTCTCTTCACCATATTGCCGGATAATGTCTCTAATTTCCTTTTCATCATATGTATTCACTATAACCGAGGCATCAAAATCCCCGCTTCTGTCCATTCTCATATCAAGTGCTGCATCCTGTTTGTAGCTAAAACCCCTCTCAGCTTCATCAAGCTGGTGCGAGGAAACACCTATGTCCAATAAAATGCCGTCAACATTGTCTATTCCATGCTGCCTCAAAAGCTGTGCCATATCTCTGAAGTTTCCTTTGATCAAGAGCAACTTTGCATTGCTATCAGCACTAGTGAGTACACTTCTCAGCCTTTCTCCGGCTGCTTCGATTGCAAACTGATCCTGATCGATGCCAACCAACGTCCCATTGTTCAGCCACTTGAGTATTTCAAGAGAATGTCCTGCCCCGCCAAGCGTGCCATCAAGGTAGATCCCATCACTTTTGATGTTCAGGCTTTCTATGCACTCATTGAGCAAAACCGGTTTGTGACTAAAATCCATTGTGTTTCTCCTGAAAACCTTCGTTTAGGCTTTATATGCCCAGCATGGCAAATGTATCAGACAAGCTGTCCGCATTAAGGCTGTCGCCTTGAATGTATTTTTCCCATTTGTCCCTACTCCATACTTCTACTCTGTTGCCTACGCCGACTATGCTGATTTCCCTCTCAAGCTTTGCATGGTCACGCAAATCCGCCGGTACAAGTATACGGTAGTTCTTATCCATCTCGCATTGTGCTGCGCTGGAGAAGAAAAACCTGTTAAAGCTGCGGGCGTTTGTGTTTGATAGTGGTAGTGTCTCCAATTTCTCAACCAGACTGTTCCATCTTGGCATAGAGAATATAAAGAGACATTCTTCCAGCCCTTTTGTCAGCATGAATTTCACATTTAGTTCTTCCCTGAAGGCAGAGGGAATAATAATTCTTCCCTTCTGGTCTACAGTGTGTTGAAATTCACCATAGAACAATCA